>JBJTQD010000858.1:0-5625 GCA_046075445.1 Planctomycetota bacterium | reverse complement strand
TGGGTGCTGAATTACAACGACACCAGCGCTGGCTCCAACTACGCAAGCCAAGCAGCCGGTTCGCCAAACTTCATCACCTTCCGGCTGAACGCCGTCCCCGAGCCCTCTGCTCTAGGACTGGTGCTCATCACCTGCGCCAGCCTCGGCCTCCGCCGTCGTCGCCGCTCGGCCTGACCAAGCCGCGGGAAACCGCGACTTAAATCCTGACCAACCAAACAAGGTCGCCCACCCGGCGACCTTGTTTTTTGTCCCTCCAAAGCAAACACCAGCCTAACTTACGGTCCCGATGTATCTAGTTCCCAAAGAACCAAAACGGTTCGAACAGATTCAACTTTGACGACAAAGTTAATCCTCCCAACGGCCGCCAACTCACGCATACATCCGCGACTCCGCCTGCAGCTTACCCAACATCTCCTCTAGCCGCTGCCGGATCGCGTTCATCAACGGGTCGCCCTCGGTCGAACCCCGCTCCCGCTCGGGCGAAACCTCAACCGCCTCTCCGATCTCGATAATCGCTCGCATTTGACCGTGCACTCGGGATTTGTCCGTCAGGTCCTCTTCAAACTTCTCAATCGTCTCCAAGATCCGATCAACACTCGGATACTTGGTCACATACTGATCTGGATAGCAGTCAATCTGCTGGGCTAAGTAGGTCTCCTGTAATTGCGACCAGCGTCGCGCTCGCTCCTCCGCCGATAACTCGTCCCGGCTCATCTCGGGAAAAATCTTCATCCGCAGATTCTTTATCCTCACCGCGATCCCGTCTCGCCGCGGCCCCCCCAACCACTCGCTCTCCAGCGGATCAAGCAGCCGATTGACCATCGCCGTCTGCCGCTCGCGCAGCGTCGCTTCGGCAGCAGGCGATACGTGGTATTCCAGTTCCTTCAGCTTCAGCAACCCATTCCCGACTTTTACCAAGCGGTCGATCAGCGACAAGCCTCGCGACGGCCGCCACGTCAGACGGTGCTCGATATCGCTGAGCACCGCATCGGCCACCTTTTCGAGGTCTCCCTCAAACAGATACTTGATCGCAACCGGATGGACGACCACTTTCCCATTCCCCTCCTTCGCGCGACGCTTCGCCGCTGTTCTGGCAATAAACGCCGGCCCCTCCATCAGGGACATCAGCTGGTCATTGGTGCGACTGGTCGTCCCCTCCGGGAAAATCAAAAGAGGTCTCTCCGCCGATTGCAGGATCCGCACCGCCTCATCGATCGACTTGCGGTCCAGCCCCTCCCGATTGACGCTGAATCCGCCTACCGAGCGGAGCATCAAGGTATTAAACCAACCCTGATTAAAGAGGTGCCAGCTGGCCATGATGTAGAACAGGCAGGGCGTCTCGCGGGCAACATGGCCCATCACCACGGCATCCGCCGTTCTGGGATGGTTGCTGCAGAGCATCACACCATGCCCCGCCCGCAAGGACTCGCGCAGCCGCTCCAAGTTCCGGCACTCATGCGCAACGACCCCATGCTCGCGACGCAGCGTCCGCCGGAATAATCCCAGCCTGGCAAACATCCAAGCCGCCCACCGCTGACGAATCGGCGGCACAAATTGATAGGGCTTCTCGATCAACACTCCCTGCATGACTCGTCTTCCCCCTTCCGCCGGTTTGTCGCCGGAGCATCGATCAGGTTCAATTGGCGTGTCCTGACTTGAATCACAATCAATGAGCCAAGAATCAACAACATCAAAATCGCGGCCGGAAAACCACCGAGATTCGAAAGAAAACGGATCCCGTCCACATTGGCGAATGTAATCATGGCCCAAGCCGTCAAGCCGACGAGCATCCCCCAAGCCACCTTGGTCGAAAGTTTCCCTTCCGGATTCCGCAGCGATACGCCCCGCGAACTGATCGCAGCCATCGCCGATGTATTTGAATCGGCCGAAGTCACGAAACAGATGAATGCGCTTAGCAAGTAAAACACGATCATCAACATACCCAGAGGAAGCGACCGAAGCACCGCGTAAGAAACCTGCTCGTAACGTCCAGCAACAATCAAGTCAGACAACTTCGCCCCAGACTTCTCCAGTTCCAATGCCGTCACCCCGAAGACAGCCATCCAAACGACACAGAAGACCGAGGGGAGCAAAAAATTCACCAGCATGAATTCCCGGACCGTTCTCCCGTAAGCTATCCGTCCGAGAAAGCAGGCCGTGACCGGCGTCCAGGCCAGCCAAACTGCCCAATAGAAAATCGACCATTCGCAAGCCCAAGGTTCAGCTTGGACCAAACTCAGGTCCAAGCCCGTCTTGAGAAAGCCAACCGCGAAATCGTAAACCGCCAAGGTCCCCAATTTCAGAATCAACCATGTCGGCCCGAGCATGAAAACAACCAGGCCGAGCCCCAGCAACCCCTTCGCGTTCATATCCGACAGGACCCTTATCCCCCGCATCAACCCCGTGGCACTCGACACGATGAATGTGACTACGATCACCAGCGTCACGATTCCCCAAACCATCGCCGTACTCGGGATTCCCCATAGTTCATTCAGCCCACCCGAGATCGTCAGTACTCCCGTTCCAAGCGAAGCGGCCATTCCAGCAACTAGAGAAAACAGACAGAGACTATCCACCAGCCCACCAACTCGGGACGCTATCCGCCTGCCCAACAGCGGAACGAGAGTCGAACCGAGAGAGTAAGGGAGCAGCATGTTGTGATGGGCAAACGCAAACACAAGCGACGCCGCGCAGTACATCGCGTAGGGAACGAATGTCCAATGCAAGTACAGTGCCGATAAAGCAAACCGCGAGGCGGCCTCGCTCCTTGACTCCAGACCTAACGACTGCGGAGGCTTAACGAAATGACTCACCGGTTCGGCGGTCGACCAGAAAAGTATTCCCACGGCTATCGTGGTACAAAGCGTGATTGCAAACCAATCCCAGAATTTCAGTAAAGGCTTGGCATTCACACCGCCCAGCCTGAGCCTTCCAAAAGGTGAGACACAGGTCCAAACGCACAGCCCCAGCGATGCAAACGCGCAAAACACGAACAAGCCGCCGCAGTGACCGATCAACCAATCATTGGCGTATCTAAACTTCTCGCCAAACCAGACTGGAAAAGCAAGATTCAGACCAGCCGTCAGCAGCATCAGCAGAAACGGCGGCCAGAAAACCAGTCGCTTGATTGATACATTCTCCGGATTCTCTTGCTTGGTCTTCATTTCAACCCTGCTTTTCTCAAGCCACTTCCCAAGCCCCCGCCACATCGGCTGCGACTCGCTTCTTCCTTGGCATTCGCCCACGCCCCACAAAGACCACTTAAACTCTCGGCTGCGAATGCGGACACGATTCCATAGACATTAGCGTAGATGGGCTCTCCGCGTTACATCCACTTTTCAGGGATCCTACCCCCCCCCCGGGCCACCTTAGCCCCGAGGCTCCTAAATCGGGAATTTCCGCCCAAATCAGCCAGATGAACCCCGCCTCCTTCTCCGCCCAACCGTCGCTGACCGGCTGAACTAAATAGCAGTTGCCTTTTGCTTGAGAACGGCCGACGCATGAATAACACAGGAAATTGTGGTGCTTCCCTTTTCGCACCAAACAAAAACAGATCGCTTTAAATAATTCTCGTTGACAATCCACCAGCCCATCTGTATTATCCAATTAATACAGCAGTACAGCAGTTGTAAGGAAGGGTGGCGGATGCAGATTCATCTTGAGGCGAAGGACGGGGTGCCGATCTACTTGCAGGTGATGCAGCAGATCAAATACCAGATTGCCTCCGGCAGGCTTCAGCCCGGCGAGGAACTCCCCTCGATCCGCACGCTCGCCGAGCAACTTCTGGTCAATCCCAACACCATCGCTCGAGCTTACCGCGAACTTGAAACCGCCGGAGTTGTCGAAAAGCGGCGAACGGCTGGAACCTATGTCGCCGAAAATGGCTCGCCACTGGCCCGCAAGGAACGCTTGAAACTGATCAACGAACGCATCGACCGACTCTTGGTCGAAGCATTTCAAATGGGGTTTGATTTAGACGATGTCCTGAAACTTGTCCAAAAAAGCCAACTCGCAATTGACCATCAAAAGCAAGAGGAACGCAGCCATGAATAACGGGAACTCAAATTCGCCACGGCCTGTTGTCGAAATTCGAAACCTCAGCCGCAACTTCGACCAGAAGTGGGCTCTGCAAGATGTCTCCCTGCAGATTCCACAAGGAGGCGTGTTCGGCCTCATCGGTAGCAACGGAGCCGGCAAGACAACCCTCATCAAGCACATTCTCGGTTCGCATTATGCCCAGACCGGCTCAGTCCGCGTCTTTGGCATCGACCCGGTCGCCAGCCCCGTCGAAGTCCTCAGCCGGTTGGGCTACATGTCCGAAGACCGCGACATCCCGGGCTGGATGCGGGTTGCCGAAATCATCAACTACACTCGCGCGTTTTACCCAAGCTGGGATCCTCACTATGCCGAGGAACTGCGTGAGCTGTTTGACCTCGACCCCAAAGCCCGTATTCGCGACCTCTCGCGCGGCCAAGCAGCTAGGGTCTGCCTCTTGCTCGCCCTAGCTCATCGCCCCGAACTTTTAGTCCTCGACGAGCCCTCCTCGGGACTCGACCCCGTCGTCCGCCGCGACATTCTGACGGCGATCGTCAGAACGATCGCCGAAGAAGGACGCACCGTCGTCTTCTCCTCACACCTCTTGGATGAAGTCGAGCGGCTGGCCGATCGGATCGCCATCCTGCACGAGGGGCGAATTGTGCTGCACGAGCAGCTCGATGTGGTCCGGGAGTCTTTTCACCGCGTCACCTTGCGGTTCGATGAGGCTTTGAGCGAACCACCACCGATGCCCGGCGCAATTGAACGCCAAGGCCGCGGTCAAGAATGGACTTACCTTTGCCGCGGTGATCGCGAGCTACTGCTTCAAGCCGCCAAGCGATTGAGCGCCGCGGTGGTACAAGAATCTTCGCCCAGCCTCGACGACATCTTTATCAGCACAGTCAACCGCAACTAAAGCCTGAAGCCTGTCCTTCGCTTAGCCAACTCAACAATCAGAGGTCCAACCATGAATACCATCCATGCGACGTTGACATGGGAATACTTGGCTCGCAATCGCTGGGCGTTAGCACTCCCTTTCCTAATCGCAGTTGCCACCGCACTGCTGGTCCTGGTCCCACTGAAGAGCTTGGACTTTTCTCCCGATGCTCGCGAACTGGTTGGGCTTCAACTGGTTCTTCTTTGGGCCTTGCTCTTTATTGTCATCCTCGGTGTGTTCGAGTCTCAGGGAAGTCTAAAGTCACTGTACTCAAAACCAATTTCGACGACTGGATTGGTAAGTTACTTCTTCTGGGGTGGCGCGATCCTGGTCGCCGCCGAAGTCGCTTTGCTGATTTTCCTCTGTCGCTCGCTGCTCGGCAGCACTTGGCCATTCGCTGGCCCCATTCTCTTCGCAGTTGTTTTCTGGGGCTGGACGCAAGTCCTGTTTCGAGTTTCGATGCGAACGTTTCTTTGGATCCCCGCAACGCTGATGATCTTTGCGGCCCTCTTGTACTGGTCGATGTACCGCCATGGCGTCGCTCCCAAAGAAGGGGGCATGATCGACTCATCGGTCCATTACTGGTCGGCCCTGACAGGTCTGGATGTCCTCATCGCCATCGCTTCGCTGTTGGCCACCTTCAGCCTCACGAT
>JBJTQD010000857.1:0-1071 GCA_046075445.1 Planctomycetota bacterium | reverse complement strand
AGTTCCGTTTCATCGAGCAATTGTTCGCCGCTGGATGTTTGGGCCGCGAACAAGGACGTGTTCGGATCAACCATTGCCAAAACGAGCGGCGAAGGGAGCGTCAGGCGGGCTTCGGCGATGTTGCGATAGATATCTTTGGTGAGCGGGTCGCTGCGGCGCTCATCGATGTTCGCTTTGCCAATTTCGGAGCCGGCCGCGAGCACTAAGTCCTCGGCGGCGCTCGCCACGAGCACGGCATGACCGGTCAATGAGGCGGATGGGCCTTGCTGGTTTGGATTTCGCCAGCGCTCGAGAATGGCTGGGACCCAAGCGATGGTCTCGACGCGGTTGGCTTCGGGACTGGTCAGCAGGCGAGCGAGTTCGAGGCAGTCGGTGAGGCTGCTCCCCGAGCCGTTCGCTCCGCGTTCGGTTTCGAACTTGAGGACGACGAGCGGTCGCTGGTCGGGCGGCGCGCCGACAGGAGCCGCTTCGATTGCCCTCTGCAGGGAAAGCGTGACTGACTGGGCCGCAGCGTGATCGATCGGCAGCGGAACACGAATGAGCTGAACGGATCGGCCTGGGTCGCTCTTCGTTTCCTGAGCCGTCAGAGGCGGCAGGAGCAGCACGCAAGCCAGGAGGAGTCCGGAGATCGTTCGCAGACAGAGATGCACGATTAAAACCAGTAATGTAGGAGGAAGAGAGTTGGGTCTTTGCAGGCCGACCGTAGATGGGTACGGCTGTGGGAGTTATTCGGTTTAACCGACGAATTGTTAGTCGCAAAACGGGGGCAACTGGCGATAACGGGGGGAATTTTCGGCTCCGCCTTGGAATTATAGCCCAGTTAAACGGATTGCTAGTGACTTGCGGCGGGGGTTGGGGGCAGGATTTGGCGGGAGTTACTGAGCGCATTGAGGCGCAGGTGGCACATCCTTGAGGTATTGCGAAGGGCGTGGTGCGGGGCAAGTATTCAGACTGTCATTGCGAAACTGCGCGAGAGAGTAGAAACAGGAGTATCAGGGTAGAGGAAAACAGTGAAAGAAATTTCATTGCCGCGTTCCACTTAGGTGCGGCCCTTCTGGCCAACGGCCTTTC
>JBJTQD010000856.1:0-4787 GCA_046075445.1 Planctomycetota bacterium | reverse complement strand
CGCAACCAAAGTCAGCCGGGTCTCGCGGCAGCCCCCGGTTCGGCGGCGCAAGTTCGTTCTTTCGGCGATGTAGCTCGAATTCCGCGGACGCGGGCGGTTCGATTCGGCACCCAAATCAGATGCCAAGAGGAGACCAAAGGTCGAAGAATCGGCGAGGTCGGGAGACCTGCGCCGAGCGAGGGGGCGAGGTCGGGAGACCTGCGCCGAGCGAGGGAGACCTGCGTTGAGCGCGAGGATGCTTACGCTTTAAAGCGATTCAAGCTACCGAAGCCGATTAGGGGCAAGCCGGGGACTCGCTGGGCGTATGCGCGATATTCTTCGCCGATGAATTTCAGCAGGCGTCGGTCTTTAAACCAGCTTCCGGCGTAGATGTAGATCGTCCAGACCGCAGTCAGCACGGCATGATCCAGCGTCATCGTCGGGGTGAACCAGACTAGGCCGAGGAAACTCATGTAAACCGGATGCCGCATAAAACGAAACGCGCCGCTGGTCAAAAACGGACGCCGCGGTGGCTTGGTCTCGGTCAACCAATACCACCACTGCGTCAGACCGGTCTGATAACCGAAGCCCGTCCAGTAGAGGCTGTAGAGCAGGGCGGCCCAGGAAAAGTAAAAGCCGGCGAGGATTAGCGATTTCAGCCAGCCACTCGCTTCCCAAAGAATAATTCCCGAGCTGCCCCAAAAGCCAAACATCAGCAGCAGCGAGACGCAGGTGATGCTGCAGTGCAGGCAGCCGATCAGTCCGGCGGGCAGCCAACCGCGCATCCATTTTTGAACGGGCGGTGCGAGCAGAATGCTGTGTGGCACAGCAAATCCCGCAGCCATCAGGAAATCGCTCCACCACCAGCCTTGATACTCGGTTCCTGCGCAATAACGCAGAAATAAAAAGAGATAGACGACGGTCAGAGCGAACATCAATTGGGTCCCAACCCCAAACAAGAACCCCGCCGCGCGTCCGAGTTCCAGTTGCCGCGGTCGGACTATCGGTTCAACACCCGTTTCCGGTTGCGTCAGAGTGCTCATCAAGCCTTCTCCGCGACGAAGTAGCCGTATTCCATCGCACCGGATCGGTAAGCGTCGAGAATGGCCTGAAAATGATTCAAAAACAAAACGTGATTTTGGCCCAAGACTTTCGCCAGATAGCGGACGCCCGAGCGGTTTACGCGCTGGAGACAAATCTCCCAAGTCTGCTCGACGTTCCGCGTCCACAGCCCCGTTTTGATCACTCGGTAACCGGCTTGCTCAAACCAGCTGATGTAATCAGCCTGCGTGCCGAGC
Organism: Planctomycetota bacterium; assembly: GCA_046075445.1. Lineage (GTDB taxonomy): Bacteria > Planctomycetota > Planctomycetia > Pirellulales > Pirellulaceae > BJ22. The sequence goes on along the minus strand of JBJTQD010000856.1, from coordinate 3,510 downwards.
GAGGGACAGAACATTCCCTTGCAAACTGCTTTGGCTTGTTCTTCTTGCGCGGGAGTGAGTGGTTCGTTGCCGGCGAGCCAAGCGAGCAAGGCAAATCGCCCACCCGGTCGCAGCCACTCGGCAGACTTGCGAAAGAAGGCGGGCTTGTCGAAAAGGTGTTCGGTGCACTCAATGCTCCAGACCACATCTGCCGCGCCCGGCGGGAATTGAATCTTTTCCGCATCCTCGCGAATAAACCGAGGCTTCGGTCGAACACCGCGAAGACTCGCTGCCCAAGTCGCCCAGTTTCGCTGCACGGAACTCAACGTCACGCCGGTCACTTCGCACTTGAGATTGCGGGCCAGCCAAACGCTTGAGCCACCCATGCCGCAACCGATGTCGTAGACGCGACTCCTGGGAGCGATCTCGGCGAGTCGAGCCAAACGCTCGGTCAGTTGGACTTGGGCGCGGGCCGAACTCTCTTTGCCTTCCCAGTAGCCATGATGGATGTGAGGTCCCCACAGTAACCGATAAAACAACGTCGAGATGTCGTAATGGTTCCGAATGACCTGTTTTTCGACAGCGGGAAATTCAATCATGTTTGCAATCAAAATCGCAGCCGCGATCAAAGCGCAGCGCGTGGTGTCTAATCAAAGTCTTATTTGGTCGGCATGATCCAGAGGTCGCCATAAATCAACAGCTCATCCTTAACGCCTACCGCGCCGAGCACTCGGCTGAAGGGCTTGATCCCGTAATCAGTTTGCCTGATCCGGAACGTCCCGCGTAGATGGTTCCAGCCATTCTTGTCCTCTAAATCGCAAGTTGCAGAAATTTTTCGAGTCGCCTGCTGCAGAGTGAAGTCGCCCTCCAGCACGTACTCGGGGAGTTTCCGCTGCGAGGTTTTCCCGGTCGCTGTCAGCTTAATATTGCTCAGTTTGGCTTCAGGGAACTGGCTGACGTTCAGCACTTCAGGTCCCTTCATGTTGTCGTTAACTTTTTGCCGAGTTCCTTGGTCAATGTCGTCAGCCAGCCCGAAAGCCGCCCGACCTGCGGGCGTATCGGCATCAAAAGATTGAACGTCGATTACCAAGTTGCCAGGTTGTTCCTGATTCAGTTGCAACTGGCCGCTCTTCACTCGTCCCTCGACGCCGTGCACGTGCCCCAGCGAATTGCTGCGGTCGACGAAGACGTAGACGCGGCTGTACTCGCAGTTGATTTCACCCGGTTGCAGAGCTGGTTTCTGCTGGGCGAGGCAATGAGCGTTGCCCCAGAATATCGTGATCAAACTGAAGCAAAAGAGAGTCTGCCAGCGCTCCCGCGGCCGGAATAGTCCTCGAAAAAAATCTCTGTTCCCTACTGAACTCATGGCTTCCTGCCTCTCGCTAGACTCGTTGCTGATCTTCTTCCTAAGCGTTCAACTATAGCGGCAGAGAACAATTCATCACAACTTGAATCGCGAAGGTCGGATTAGTGCGTTAGGGAGTCGGCTTTCGGATTTCTTTTGTAGAATCCCCCCCTGAATTAGGCCGAGTGGTACAGGTGGCACCCTCTGGACGGGTGTGCGGCTTTCGATGGCAATTTGATTTGAACTGCTTGCTTGTGCTGATTCGCACGGTCGAGCTTTTTTCCTGCAAGCAATTTTACGACGGAACTGCTTTACTTTTTTCGGAAGAATTATCGGATGGCATCGCTGAGAGAGCGGCATCTCGTTCCTGAGAAGATGGATGATCCGGGGCTAGATCCGAGCGAGCACAATCGCGCTTTGGCAGGTTTGCGCCGAATCAATCGCTTTTCCGGAACGGCTGCTCAATTGCAGCGAGAAATCTTGCGGATCGCGGCGCATCGCCCACAAGCAAATTGGAAACTCCTCGATGTGGGCTGTGCAAACGGAGAGGTCGCTTTCCAGCTCGCCGCTCAACTGCGCGGGAAGCTGGACTTCAGCCTGACCGGATGGGACATGAGTCAGACGGCGATTCAGTCAGCCGAGTCGCGCCGCATGGCCGAATCGAGCGGCGGTGACTCCGGAAGCCTACGCTTCGAGATTCGAAATCTTTTTGATGAGCTTGAGCGGAGTGGCGGCGAACCCCCATTCGATATTGTTTACTGCACGCTGCTGCTGCATCATTTTTCCGATGCGGATGCGGTTCGAATTCTGGCTGCGATGCGGCAACTTGCGCGGCGCGCGGTGATTGTTGACGACCTGCAGCGAACGCGGTTGGGCTGGTTGCTCGCGGTCGCGGGATGCCATCTGCTCTCGCGCTCTCCGATTGTGCATTTCGATGGCCCGCAGTCAGTCCGCGCGGCGTTCTCAACCAGCGAAGCGTTAGAGATGGCGACAGCTGCTGGCCTGCACGGGGCGCAGCTGCGCCGTCACTGGCCGGAACGCTATCTGCTCTGCTGGGAGGCACCGCAGTGAGCGACGTGCTACCGGTCTCAGCCACGATCGACAAGCAGGAAGCGAGCAATCGCTCCTGGGATGTTGTGATCGCTGGCGCTGGAGTGGCCGGAGCCTCGCTTGCCATTCAGTTAGCCAAGCAAGGCTTCTCAGTACTACTGGTAGAAGCCCAGCGATTTCCACGTGAGAAAGTCTGCGGCGGCTGTTTGAATCAACGCGCGATCGCATCGCTCGATCAGCTAGGCGTCTTGTCGACTTGCCATACCGCCGGAGGAGTCGAGCTGAACGCACTGCGGATTCGGCAAGCAGGCCGCGATCATCGCTGGGCGATCCCCCCGATGCTCAGTCTCCGCCGCTCGACGCTCGATACGATTCTTGTTCAAGCCGCGATCGCCAGTGGAGTGGCTTACCTTGATCAGACCTCCGCCAGTCTTGGTCCACGAACAGATAACGACAAGCCGGTGGCGGTGCAGCTCAAGTCAGTGGAGAGTGCTGCTCGCTCTGGTAACTCAAATGTCAATCAGACGGCTTCGATTCAATCGCGAATTGCGGTCGTGGCAACTGGATTGACTCGCTCTGCTCTGGCCGAGCGAGACGAGTGGCCGGCTGAAATCACCAAAGGCTCGCGAATCGGTGTTCAGGCGTTACTTCGAACAGAAGAGCTCGCACACGCGGGCTGGTGTTGGGACCAGCTTCTTCAGTTGAGTGCTGGCAATGAATTGCGGATGCTGGTCGGAACAAATGGTTATTTAGGGATATCCCAAACCGATGGTGACTACTACGATTTTGCAGCGGCACTTGATCCCGAGGCTGTGCGGCGAATCGGTTCGATTCCGAAAGTGATTGACGAACTGCTAATCAGTTGTCAATTGCCAGCACTTGGAGCTCTCAGTCCGCAGCGATGGGCTTCGACTCCCCATTTGACCCGTCGCTCTTGGCCGGTAGCTAAAAATCGGGTTTTCCTTTTAGGGGACTCGATCGGGTACATTGAACCCTTTACGGGCGAGGGAATGTCCTGGGCACTCGCCGGAGCGAAGGCACTAAGCCATCTGTTGGCGAGCAAGTTGACGGCCGGCTCGAGTGAATCGGATGCGACGAAGTCGATTCGTCAGGTCGAAGCCGCTTGGAACGCGTGG
>JBJTQD010000855.1:0-1581 GCA_046075445.1 Planctomycetota bacterium | reverse complement strand
CCACTGGACGGTGCGGTACCTTCATAGCGCAGGATGGCTGAACAAATATTTCTACAACTTCGTCGGGCACACGCAGTACAAAAGCCGCTTCCGCGGAGTTGAAGAAAAGGCTTACTACGCAACACCCAGTCGTTTCAACTCCGGGCGCCTACTGGCTTTGGCCAGCCTCTGCGGGATTATTTAGTACTTGTGGAAGTTGTGGGACCTTTGAGACTCGTGGGACCAGTGAGACGGAAGCCATGAGGCGGTCCGAATTTGCGCTGTCGGCGGGGTCGGGAGACCCGCGCCGAGCGCACGATAAGGGCGACCCGCGCAGAGCGATAAGGGAGCCCCGCGTCGAGCGCGCGATAATTCCGCATTCCGCATTCCGCATTCCACCTTACTCTTTCGGCATCCCCACCATCCGAATCAGCGTGCCCTGCTCGGAGTTGAGGACCAGCACTGCCAGCTTTTCGACGCCATCTAGCGACACGTTGCTTTGAGTGACGTAATCGAAACGCCCGCGCAGGTCCGTGTATCCGTCCTTCACAAACACGTGCGTGCCGTCGGCTCGCTGTCCGTAGACCTTGATGTAAGTCAGCGGCAAGAACTCCCCGGACTTTCGATTGCTCACCTGTAAATCACCAAACGCCTCCCGGAACTGAACGTTCAGGTTGTTCGCGTAAACCGGCTCGCTGCGAGTCTGCTCTTCGGAACGGAACTCAACCAGCACGTTTCGTTTGCGGTAATCCTCAGGCAACTCAATCGTCTGGCGACCCGATGCGCCCGTCAACTTGACTTGCTCGGAGAGATTCGGGCGAATCATGGCGAAACCGTCCTCAGCGCCGGTCGCGAACGGATTGCGGCTGAACGAAAATTCAACGTCCATCGCATAAAGGTTCATCGTCAGCTGCTTCAAATTGCGATATTCCAATTCGACCTTTCCGTCGACAACCCGGAATTGAAAACTCTCAGTCTGCTCGGCCGCGGCTGCCTGAACTTGAGCCGGATCGTCCTCGCTGACAACCTTGGCAACGCCACCTCGAATTTCAGTAATTTGCTGAGCCATTGCTTCGAATCGCTCCTGCCAATGCTTCACCGGATAGCCCCGATACCGCTCGGCGATCGCGCTTGCCGCATCCACCTGGCTGGAGACTAAATGCAGATAAGCTTGGCAGTAGTCGTACTGCAGGCGACTGTTCAATTCGCCCGGTTGAACCAAAGCGAATCGCTCAAGCGCCTCAGCAAACCGATCCTGCAGCAAAAGGTGATAAACCAAAGCCAACTGGTCGTCGCTCGTCAATTTCGTTCGATAACTGAGAATCTGCAGCAGACGATGGTACTGCTGATGGATGCTTGGATTGAGAATCTCTCGACGGTTGCCGACCGGATGAGTTCGGCTGTGAATCAGCGGCCAGTATTCCCGCTGCTCGTACCAGCCCCGAGAGACGGGGTCGATCGTCACGAGTTCAGATTGCAGTAGCTTGCCGCACTGGCCGAGCAAGTCATCCCGCTGGCTGAGGTACTCTCTCGCCTCCGGCAACTGGTCATGCAGCAATGCGTAAGACCAGAGCAGCGGGTTAAAGACGCGCCGCTCGCGCA
>JBJTQD010000854.1:0-2760 GCA_046075445.1 Planctomycetota bacterium | reverse complement strand
TCGCGCCAGCCCCCGGTTCGGCAGTTCGAACACGCATCGCCAACTTGAACTACAATCCGCCCATCGCAAAGTCTCTTCGCGTGCCACCCTGGGAGGTGCAACCCGCCCGTTCTTATACAATCAACAACACGCCTCCGCACTGTCGCCATTCATCTCCCCGCCAACAATACCCTTTTTGCAATGACCAACGCCGCCTTTCCCAAAGTCGTTGTCCTGACCGGAGCCGGTATCTCCGCCGAGTCAGGCCTGCCGACTTTCCGCGGCGCTGGCGGACTGTGGCAAGGTTATCGCGTCGAGGAGGTGGCTAATCCCAACGCCTTTCGAAACGAACCCGAACTAGTACACGCTTTCTACAACTGGCGTCGAAAGGCCCTGCAGGACCCTAAGGTTCAACCCAATCAGGCTCATCAAGCCCTCGTCGATTTGGAGCAAATCCTCGGCCCCGAAAACTTTTTCCTCGTCACACAAAATGTCGACGACCTTCACGAGCGAGCTGGCTCCAAACAGGTCCATCACATCCACGGCGAACTGCTGAAGGTCCGCTGCACGGAAACTGGCGAGTCTTGGAGTTGGCGGGACGACCTGACTGTAAACACGCCTCATCCGACGCGGCCTGAACTCATCGGCACCCTCCGCCCCCACATCGTCTGGTTCGGCGAACAACCGCTGAAGCTACCCGAGGTCTATAGCCGGCTGCGGAATTGCGATCTATTTCTGGCGATCGGAACCTCAGGACTCGTTTATCCGGCAGCCGGCTTTGTCGAGGCCACTCCGAAAACATGTCAACGATTCGAGCTCAATCTCGACGACACGCCAGTCTCCCCCGCCTTCCAACAACAATTGCGTGGACCAGCCAGCGACTTGGTTCCCGCATTCGTAGCCAAGCTCAAACAGCAGTGGGAAAACAGCGGCCTGATCCGCTAGCAGTTTTTTTTCGGATTCACTGCGGAATTTTACTCAACTGCTCTTGCTGCGGACTGGCCCAACTCCTAAACGTACCGCCGTCCAATTGCGGTGGGTGCGACAGCCCAAAACTCGCGGTTGCGACAAGACAATCCATGTTGAATGCTCAGCCGTCCGTGAGTTCGGGAAGCGGGAAACATCCCGGACTCGCACCCCCCCTCCTGGGTTCGAGCTGTTTTTTTTGCTGTGGCGCAGGTTTCTGGGTCAACCGGCCTCAGCAATTGCTCACGGCTGAGCTAAAACTGGGCACTGTTGCGGCCCTGTTCGCAACAGTGCCCAGGGAATCACCCCCCGAGACCGGCCAGGCTGTAATTGCCTGGCCGGTCTTTTTTTTGCCTGCGGGTGGCTGCCCATTGCGAACGACAACCACGCGCGATTGGCTCGACTTGCGAAACGCCTCCTACGCCGCAGAAACCAGCCCCATTCGGAATTGTCTCCCGACCAAGCAGACAGCTAGAATACGTCGCATGCCGCAGGAGGATATTGCGGCAGTTCCTTCCAATCTCAAGAGCTATCCATGCACCGCTGGATTCACCTAGCCCTGCTGCTGACCTGCCTCCAACTTCCTTGTGCCGAACTTTCTGCGCAGGATTGGACTCGCAAGATGTTCAAGGAATACGAGCACGATTTCGGAACAGTCGTAAGAGGCTCAAACCCTGAGCACCGATTCGTGATTGAGAACGTCTTCAAGGAAGATATCCGGATTGAAGCAGTCAATTCCAGTTGCGGATGCACCAGCGTCTCACTGGAAAAGCGAACGCTGAAAACCTGGGAAAAAGCCGAACTCGTCGCCCGCTTCAACACGGTTGGCTTTTCCGGTCAACGCCAAGCAACCGTGACCGTCCGATTTTCAGCTCCCTACACCGGCGAAGTTCAACTTCAGGTTAAGGGCAATATTCGGACCGACGTTCAAGTCGCCCCCGGCGACATCAACTTCGGCACCATAAATCCCAGCGGAAATACAAAGCAGACCGTCGAGGTCAGAAAATTCGGGAACGCGAATTGGCGAATTGTCGATGTCCGCAGCACATTCCCTCACATCGGTGTCTCGCTTTCTGAGACTCAACGCGATCAAAACCGCGTCAACTATCAGCTTTCCGCAACGCTCAAGCCAACCACTCCGCCCGGTCAAGTCCAAGGCGAACTCGTCGTTATCGCCACTGATGGGGCCCAAGAGCTAAAGCTGCCAATTCAGTTCAGCGGCAAAGTCGTCAGCTCGCTGCAACTCAGCCCGCCCGTGCTCGACCTAGCCAACGTCAAGACAGGCGAAACCGTCACCCGCAAAGTGATCCTCAAGGCCGAACAGCCCTTTCGAGTCAAAGACGTGACCTGCGAGAACACCGCTTTCTCGGTACAAGCCGACGGCGAGAGTCGCACCACGCACTTTCTCGAAGTCACTTACAAATGCCCCAATGAACCGGGGCGGCAACAAACTGAATTGCACTTTGTCACAGACCTTGCCGAACAGTCGACAACGATCCTGCCGGCGATCGTCACCATTATTACTGCCGAAAAGTAGGCTGACTTTCGTTCAAGTTACGGCATCCTCTGCAGAGCCCTTCAGGCTATCAACTCCCCCATTTTAAAAGGGCACTCCCAGATGTCTCTCCTCCGCCGCGGATGGCTGATTCAATCGGTCGCAATTTTGCTGCTCACGCTCTCGACCGGGATCGCCGCAGCCCAACAGACATCAACTCAGAAACCAAATGCAGGCGATGAATCAGCGAAGATCGTCGAAACCCTCGAGCGACAAGCTGCTGCTTGGAACCGGGGCGACATTCTGGAGTTCATGGAAAC
>JBJTQD010000853.1:0-2691 GCA_046075445.1 Planctomycetota bacterium | reverse complement strand
CGCTGAAAGACAAAGATTGGCAAGCTCGATTTCTAATCCCGTTTTTTCAGAGCGTGACCTGTCGAACGGCCGGTTTCAATTCAATTGACCAGGCCGAGTTGAATGGTGCTTCGCTCTTCTTTTCGATTTTTCTGATGTTGGTGGGAGGCGGACCTTGCTCCACGGCTGGCGGTATGAAAGTCACGGCCATGATGATGTTCGTGCTGAAATCGGCCGGAAGATTGAGCGGAAAGTCAACGGTTTCTGCGTTTCGTCGAACGATCCCGCAAAGCTCGATCGACAAGGCGACCACGGTTATCCTGTTTTACGTTTTCATTGCCGCTTCCGGGTTGCTGATGATTTTGACGATCGAAGACAGCATCGGTGGTTTGAATGGGCGCGAGAAGTTTCTGCCGGCCTTCTTTGAGGTCGTGTCAGCCTTGGGAACAGTGGGGCTGTCCGTGAATTTGACCACACAATTGACGGAGCCGAGCTTGCTGGTGCTGATGTTGTTAATGTTTATTGGGCGGCTGGGGCCGATCACGGTGTTTGCGGCATTGTCGCTGCCGGAACGTGAGCGGGCGTTGAAGTATGTCTCTGAGGAACCCCTTGTGGGTTAGTGAACGATGTCAAAGGCCAAGCATTTTGTCCTGATTGGACTGGGGTCATTCGGTTCGGCGGTTGCGCAGCGATTGAACCACAATGGTTGTCGCGTTACCGGTATCGATGCCAGTCCGCAGCGGGTCGAAGCGCTGAAGGATATTCTCTATGCGGCGCTGGTCGGGGATGCTACCGATTACCACGCCCTTGAGGAGCTTGGTTTGGACCAAGTTGATACGGTCGTGATTAGTCTCGGTGAGGACCTCGCGCGGTCGCTGTTGGCTACACTGCATGCCAAGGAATGTGGAGCGAAGCGGATTGTGGTTAAGGCGATTTCGCAAGACCACATGAAATTGCTAAGCAACATGGGCGTGAGTCGCGTGATTTTCCCTGAGACCGATATCGCGGTCCAATTAGCCGACCAATTGACTTGGACCAACGTGCTGGATGTTCTGGTGATCGACTCGGAATTCAGCTTCATGGAGACGGCTGTTCCGAATTCAATGATTGGCAAATCGTTGCAAGAGGCAGATATTCGGCGACGCTTTGGCGTTTGGGTCGTCGGCTTGCGCGATGCGCTGACGCAGAAGTTGCGAATGTTCCCGGAGGCAAACTACGTCTTCACAGATGATCATGCGATTTTGTTGCTGGGTAAGACCACCGACCTCGAAAAATTTCGCAACCTCGATTAAGCAGGCAAGCAGCGATGGCTCGGCGTCGAAATGAAACGGACCTGTCTGGTGACGGGGCGGAATACACCCAGCAATTCGGTGCGAGTCTGCCGCAGGCTGCGCTATATCCTCAACCGGGCGATGCACTGCCAGCGGTCACACTTCGTTCGCCGGTGCGCCAGCCGAACGTCTTTAGAAAGCGCATCGCCGAGGTTGACTCCGGGGTCAAAACTGGTGACTGGGTTGTGGTTTATGCCCCGCGGACGACGGATGCGGAGGGCGAGCTAACTGATTCGGGCGAGCCGCAGATTCTTGGTTATGGCATCTACAATCCGCGGTCGGAGATCGCACTGCGAATTGTTCGATTCGGCGTGGAACTTCCAAATGAGTCCTTTTGGGAGGAGTTACTCGGCCGAGCCGTCTCCTTTCGCCGAGAGATGCTGCGATTGGATGAGGTCTCCGATGCCTACCGCGTTTTGCATGGCGAGTCAGATGGCGTACCGGGGCTGGTGGCAGATCGCTATGGCTCAGTACTCAGCCTCGAAGCGTTTAGCTACGGGATGTACCTGCGTGGTAAGGAGTTAGCCCAGCGGTTGGCGCGGAAGATTGGAGCCGAGCACTGGTATCTGAGAACGTCGCCTTTCATGCTCTCGCAGGAAGGGCAAGACCGTCCGCTTGTTCGCTCCGAGGGCGCTCCTCGTTTCGTCACGGTGACGGAGCATGGAACCCGATTTCGGATTCAGTTGGACGAGCAGAGCCACAAGACGGGCTTCTTTTGCGATCAGCGAGACAACCGCCGGATGTTAGCGGAGTTTTGCCGCGACAAGACCGTGCTCGACCTGTGCTGCTACACGGGTGGATTTTCCGTGCAGGCGAAGAAGCTGGGCGGCGCAAGCGAGGTCACGGGGGTTGATTTAGACGCTGAACCGCTGGAGCTTGCCAAGGCAAATGCCAACCTCAATCAGGTGCGGGCCAAATTTGTACAAGCCGACGTCTTTCCTTACATGCGCGATATGCTGCGGAGCGGGCGACAGTTTGACGTGGTCGTACTCGACCCGCCCAAGTTGATTCGCTCGCGGGCTGAGTTGGACGAGGGGACGCGGAAGCACCTCGACTTAAATCGGCTGGCGATTCAGCTGGTCAAACCGGGCGGTTTGTTTTTGACCTGCACCTGCGCTGGGCTGCTTTCGATTACCGAGTTCACGCAGGTGGTGGCCCGAGCCGCACGCCAAGTCGAGCAGCCGAGCGAGCGTTTCGCGGGTGGTTTCCGTCACGGTCGCGATTTACAAATTTTCGCGCGGACCGGCGCCGCTCCTGACCATCCAGTGGGAGGGAACTCGCTGGAAGGAGAGTACCTGAACGCGATTTGGGCTCGGGTGAGCGACCCGTGTTGAGCAGGCTTTCGCCGAGCGTCAGCGGCTTACGTGATTCTCTCAGCCTT
>JBJTQD010000852.1:0-3159 GCA_046075445.1 Planctomycetota bacterium | reverse complement strand
AGCTCGCGAGGCTCATAACCTCGAGGTCGTCGGTTCAAATCCGGCTCCCGCAACTGAATAAGGGCATCAAACATTGTTTGACCCTGTGGTTATTGCAACAGGCCGACGCCTCAAAACGTCGGCCTGTTCGCGTTTCTGGCCGAGGGTCTGACGCCATTTTGCGAGGCTTTGGGAGCAAAACTGGGGTCTGACCCTCTCCGACCAACCCAAACTCTCGCCTCTCAAACTCTCCCCATCGCGACCACTCTCCGATCATCGGCGCGAATCCTCTCGGGAGCATTTTCTCCCTTTCGGCACCCAACTCTCCCGACGCTCAAAGTCGCGCGACCTGCGGGTTATAGAAAAGTCTCTAAAGAGATAACACGATGCCGAAAATTCAAAGTTTCCACCACGCGGTTATGGGCGGCGCGTGAACGGCATACATAACCCGGGTGAGTTGATGCGTTTTCAACTCGCGCTTTCATAACCCGGTGGAACATGCCATGTCCAATCTTTCCTTCTCGGATCTCTCGATCAACCAATGCCGCGAGCGGATCGCTGTTCTACTTGCATGGGGCTTGAACCTGCAACGCATGCTCAACAAATAAGCCCGAGTCTCTGCCATCTCTGACGACTCAAGACCTGAGTTTTCATCGGACTTGAAGCTCTCTATGCCTCAACTCGAGGAACGGGAATCAGATGATGCTGACGCAAACAGTTCCACATCGCCAGGCACAAGAGAACGCGTAGAGAAAACTCCGGCCAATGGAGGTGCTTTGAGCGTAGCGGGAATTCCGAACACTTATTTCGCCCCCTCTATCGCCTCAACTGGAAAAAACTGGGTAAATTTGCATTTCACCAATTTTTTCTGAAAGGAATTGCTAACGTTACGTGTGTATTCTCGTGATGCGAAAACAGAAATCTCCAGGAAGACCTAACGGACCATGCCTCCCGAGACGAGACACAGCCTGATCCAACGACTGCAGGAAGGCGGTGACGAAGCTGCTTGGGAAGAGTTTGCGTCCATTTATCGTCCAATCATTGTTCGAATTGCTCTTCGTAAACAACTGCAATTTGACGATGCGGAAGATCTGGCGCAGCAAGTACTTGTCTTGGTTCTAAAGAACATCAGCAAATGGAAGACGGATCCTGCCCGAGCTCGATTCAGAACTTGGCTACAAACCGTAGTTCGCAATGCCATGATGAACGCATTGACCCGGCGCCCCAAGGATCAACCGTCTGGAGGGACGACTTCCTTGCAGCAACTTCATCAACGCCCCGACAAATCGGATTCGCTTTGGTTTGATCTCGAATGGCAGCGTGAAACACTCCGATGGGTTGCCCAGCAAGTTCATGGCGAATTCGAACCGACAACTTGGACTGCGTTTTGGGACACGGCGATCGAGCAATTGCCCGCTCAAGAAGTCGCGGAAAGAATGGGAAAGTCGGTCGGGGCGGTATACATTGCCCGCTCTCGTGTGATGCAAAGGATCAAACAAAGGATCGCGGAGTTGGACGAGGATTCGATAACCCAATGACATTGCGAACCCGACCATGAAATTGAAGCAGACGCATTGTGACATCGAGTCTTTGACACGCTTCCTTCGAGGCGAGTTAACCGATGTCGAGCTACAAGATTTAGAGAGACATCTATCAGCATGTCCATCCTGCAGGAATCAGCTTGAGGAGAATACGGCGTCGCCAAACGAGTGGCACGCACTTCGAGACTCCTTGGGCGACAAGCTAAGCACAGATGCGAAATCAGGAATCGAGGATTTGGCCTCGCTGCGAAGGCTCTTGGGACCATCCGATGATCCTCGGATGATGGGCCGGATCGGAACGTATGAAATCGTTGGACTGCTAGGCCAGGGCGGCATGGGAGTCGTCTTCAAGGCTTTCGATCCATCGTTAAATCGTTACGTCGCCATCAAGATGCTCGCCCCGATGCTGATGCCAAGCGTAGTCTTTAAGCAACGATTCCTTCGCGAGGCGCAATCTGCTGCCGCGGTTGTGCACGATAACGTTGTTGGTATCCATGCGATTTCAGAGTGGCAAGGTATTCCATACCTGGTGATGACATTTGTCCGAGGGAAATCACTGCAATCTCGACTGCGTGATCGCGGACATCTCAGCTTGAGAGAAGCTCTGAGAATCGGCTCGCAAATTTCCGCAGGCCTGGATGGGGCCCGGGGCTTTCAACTTCTACGATTCCGCCTTCGAGAAGGGACGTGCAGGTGAAATGATTGCCTATTTCCAAGAGGAAAATGACACCGAGTATCTGACCATTTCCGGTGATCTCAAGGTTACTCCCGGGCGTCGGATTGAGGTGGAATTCACCAATGGAGAGCCGGCGACCAAGAAGAGCGGTGAACACACTTTTGTTCTCAAAGATGTTCAAGCCAATGATCGCGGCATTCACGTCACTCTGGCCCTTCCTCAGCTTGTCAAAAAGCGGGGGAACCAGTTCGGAAATGCCGAGGCGATGATGAAGTCAATTTTGGAACAACAAGGTGCTTTTGAGATCTTGATTCAGGACAGCGAAGGGGTGTTTCACTATCCAAGTGCGTCGGGAAGTGCAGGCGGAAGTAGCAATGCGGGTGGCAGTGCCGGTGGTTTTGCAAGTGGCTTTTCGGGAGGCAGTGCAGGCGGAAGTGCGGGTAACAGCGGAGGTAAAACGTTCGGACAAGAAGCTCAGTCCAATAGCACGCAGTCGTACACTTTCGGCGGGCTGCCTGACGGGCGAAAAATTGGGTCGGTGATTGTCCGAGCAACCGAGAAAACTGGAAAGCCGAAATCCTATCCGTTCAAGCTCCAAAAAGTTCCGGTCTCCTACGGGACAAATTAACTGTAACTGAGCCTGCCAATTGCTCAGCAAAATCCGCATCCCACTTGGTGGCTATCTCTAGCTTTCGCGTGCCAGTGAGCAGCCAAAAAAGGGGCAGTTCAAACTGTTCTAACGGCATCAGAATCCGTTTTCCCACCGTTTAACCGAGCAGGCCGCCGCTTCAACGCGTCGGCCTATTCGCGTTTCTGGTCCTCGTAGGGTGGGACAAGGTCGCGGGCGCACGACGTCAATCTTCCCTTCCAACACAAGGGTTGAAGCACAGCAGACTCCCGCGACCGCCGGCCCACCACTGGAACTGAAATGTTCCTCGGGCTAACGCGGGCCGCGAACCAAAC
>JBJTQD010000851.1:0-2422 GCA_046075445.1 Planctomycetota bacterium | reverse complement strand
GAATTCCGGGAAACCGTCCCCGGATGAAAACCGGGTCGAGGTGGCTCAAGTCGAGATAAACATTCGAATGCTGGGTCTTCTCCATCTGGGCGACGATCGCCTGTGAAACGATATCGCGGGGAGCGAGTTCCAGACGCGAATCGTAATCGCCCATGAAGCGGTAACCGTCTTTATCGACGAGATAAGCGCCCTCGCCGCGAACTGCTTCGGTAATCAAGCTTCGGCTGCTGCCAGCGATGTAGAGCACCGTGGGGTGGAATTGCATGAATTCCATGTCGCGAACTTCCACCCCGGCTCGGATGGCGATGGCATGCCCATCAGCGGTCGCGACAGCGGGATTGGTTGTCTCGCGGTAGAGTTGCCCCGCGCCGCCCGTAGCGAGGATTGTTTGCCGAGCCCAAATCATTTGAGTCTCGTTCCGGTAGTGAACCAACGCGCCGCGGCAACCTGTGGCGTCGGTAAGCAAGTCAATTGTGAACGCATTTTCGAACACATCGATATTGGGACGGTTAAGCGTCGTCGCGATGACTGCCCTCATGATCTCTTGACCAGTCGCATCGCCCAGAGCATGGATGATTCGGTTGTGCGAGTGCCCGCCCTCTCGCCCCAGCGTGATTTGAGATCCTTTGCTGTCAAAATTCGCGCCAAGTTCCACCAAGCGACGAATGCAGTCGGGGCCTTGCGAGACAACCATCTGAACCGCAGCCGGGTCGCAGAGATTCGCACCAGCGATCAACGTATCGCGAACATGCCATTCGATTCGGTCCTCGGGGTCGAGCACGCTGGCGATGCCACCTTGGGCGTAGCTGCTGTTGGACTGCTGCAGAGGTCCCTTCGTGACCACCAGCACATTCATTGACTGCGGAATGGCCAGCGCCGCTTGAAGACCGGCGAGCCCGCCTCCCAAAACCAGAATGTCGGTGAAGCGGTGAGCGAGACGGCGAGCATCGAACTCAACGAGATAACGTTGCGAAGCAGATGGCATTGGGATGCCCCAGAGTGACAAGAGTGAACAAACATGGATTGTTGCCTCCGCTCAATCTTTTGGGCAGTAGGCAGCGAACCATAGGTTCTCAAATCAGCCTTGCAGACGGCTCTTTTGTCAGGGCTTGGTTGCGCGCTGGCCACGTCAGGCGAGTGACCCTCCCCGCAAGCGTGCAGCCTCCGTTGTTGCTCAGGGGCGTTTTGCTGATTCGGCTTTCAAGCTTTGCCGATGCAGTTCCTGAAATCGGGACCGGATTGTTTTCAGACCGCCAGCGGTGAGCCAAGCCTCGTAAGAAAAGCTAAGGTCTGTTTTGAGGGCGAATTGGCTGAGCGGAGCAACATAAGAGCAATCGGAATGGTTGCCGCCTTGATAGCGATAACAGGTTGCCCGGTTCGCAGTGGGAACGTAAATACCCAAGCCACTGTTCTGGTCGTCCACCCAAGCAACCCAGTGTTCGCTGATCTCCAAGTACTCATTGGGCCAGTCGGGTGTCCGCACGCTCAGTTCTCCATCTGTCCAAGGTTGCTTGCCAGAGTAAGTCGCCAGACGAGTTAACTCTGGCGCGACAAAGACTGCCGGCGTCTCCTGGTCGCGAGCCGCATGGGTCTGCTTGCCGCGATAATGAAAGCTGTATTTTAGTTTTACCAGTGGACCATCGAGTTCGATCGATTGTTCGAGTTCGCAGTCTTCAAGAAGTTCGCCGCCCGCCCAGTTTCGCGGCCTGGTGCGAGCGTAAGCGGTCGTGGCTGTGCTGCGAAACTCGAGCAACTCAGCCGGATGTCCTTGGTAATCGCCCGCTTGTACGGGGTTGTAGCGCCAGGGCTTGTCGGCCCATTTCGAGCCGTCCTCATCGCCGTAATAAGACTGCTGAATCAGCCGTCCATGATCGTAATGATTCAAGATGTTGCGATTAGAGTCAGGTGCGCTTAAATACCCAATCGCTCCGCCGTGGGAGCGGAGCAGTCCCACGCGAAGTTCCTTGTTTTCGAGATAAACCCAATCAAGCGGTTGCTTGGCGGACTGAGCCCAGGCCGATTGAGCGAGCCAGAGCAGACCGAAAAGCAAGCCGATTGTTCGAAACAGGGCTGGGCGAAAACCTGGTGGCTTTGGGCGGTGCTTACGGGAGTTGCGAAAGACGGAAAACATAAAGAGTTGGAGGCTGAGAGATTTGGCTGGAAGAGTTGGCGTTTGTGGATTGAATTTAGCTGCACGAGGCCCTTCGCGGAGCCCGGGGTGCGCGTCATCGAGAGTGGACATTGCTTGTCTTGGTCAGCCGGGTCTTCGTGCCAGCCCCTGGTTCAGCAGCTGGTCAGCGTTTCCGCGAAGATTCGGCTGAGGAGGAGAAAAGAGGGCGGCTGGACTTTGGGGGCGGGACGGACTCGCGCTTCGCCTCGCCTGCGCCAAAGCCTGACGGCTTTGGGCTTCGGCTACGGGCTA
>JBJTQD010000850.1:0-1080 GCA_046075445.1 Planctomycetota bacterium | reverse complement strand
TTGAACGGTATTGCGTTTAGCCCGTAGCCAACGGCGAGGCGAAGAGCCGGTTTGTTCCGCTCAAAAGAAACGGCCACCTCTTCCTCAGACGGTTCTTCGCGCGAGCCCCCGGTCCGGTTGCTGATGAACGCGATGCCAACTCGAGCCGCGCGAACGCGGGCGGATTTAACGCGGGACTCACTCGCACTTCACCTCGCCTACTCGAAAGCCTAACGGCTTTGGGCTTCGGCTACGGGCTAAACGAAAAAAAAGAATTTCCGCCTAATTAGTGCCCGTTAGTAGTTCCTACTTCTTCGGCTTACTGCCCGGCACAAGATTCTGGAATCCTTTAAACAGATCAAACCCCGGCAAACTGCTTGGTGCACTCTCGCGTTCAATGTCGATAAACCCGTGCACAGAAAACTGGTTGTCCAGTTTTGTGACCTCAAGCTCCAAACCGCGGAACCACTTCAGCAGCGGCGCCGTGTAACCCTCGGGTAAGGTCGGAGCCGAAAAGCTCGGCCAGAGCGACGAGCTCCACGCTTTCCGTCCCTCTGTCTCCGTTACCCGGTACTCGCCGCCCAGCGAACAGACCAGCCGCACGTCGAGCAGGTCCTCGGCAACTTGTCGAGCCTGCTCTTCGGGAACGCCGAACTGTTCCGTGAGCACATTTAGTAAACGCACATTCGCCACGCTGGTCTGCCAACTGCGGCGATAGTTCACCACGTTGACCCAGTCACGAAGCTTTGACTTGGACGGGTCCTGAATCTCCAGCCGAATCTGAGCCGACCGTTCGTTCGGCTCGATATGCAGCGAAGTTCGCAATCGCTCCAGTCGCTCCTTTTCAAATGCGAGCAGCGCATAGTCTTCGAACTGCAAACGCCAAAGTTCAAGCAAGCGAGAGTAAGTGTACCCCTCGGTGTCGGGCTCATCGCCCAAGCGCGGCAGCCAATCGAGTGCGCCGGCTTTCGGCCAACTGCCCAGATACCCGGGCACCTCTTTGGCCGTTTCCCAAGCCTCCATCATCGAAGCGGGGCGGAGCTTTTGAGCCGGTAGCGGCTCGTCCTGAATTGCGGCGTACAGCTGATGCGGTGGAGCCGA
>JBJTQD010000849.1:0-1425 GCA_046075445.1 Planctomycetota bacterium | reverse complement strand
GGCGGAGTCCCAGAGCAAGGGGCAGCAGATGATCGAAGAGGCGAAGGCCGAAAAGTTTGGTTTGGCCGTGAAGGCCTTCGGCAATCCGAATGCGTTCAATGATTGGACGTTCGCCTCGGGGTTGCCTGACGACATGGAGCTGAAGTTCCTCTACGCCGGTCCGGGGACGCTTTGGACCGACTCGAAGGACCTTGGCTTGAGAGCGAATCTCCCGATCGAGCAGACGCCCGAGACGCCCAAGGCGGTTGAGCCCAAGCGGTAGTCATTTGTTTCGCCGGTAACCGATAAGCAAGGCGAAGAGTTGTGACCGCCGCCTGCGGCGGCGGAAAAACAGGGGGTGGGGTAATCGGTACGTAGGGTTGCGCTCGCAGAGCCGAGCTGACCCTACGCTAAGATAAAGCGCCCTGTCGGGGCGAAGAGCCGTGTACCAGTGGTGCCTCGGATTTTTGACTTTCCGGCTGTGCTGGGCGAAGTCGCGCTGAGCGAAGGTCTCCAAACGCCGCGCTGGGCGCAGGTCTCCCGACCTCGCCCACGGTGCGGTCAAATTTTCGGGTTGCTCTTCACTTTAACCGCAGGTGGGTGCGCACCGCGGACTCTTTGCCTGCTAATGTGACCTCGCCTTGCGGATGCGACCCACCCTACAACTGAAGGGAAAACACGGTTCTTCGCGACAGCCCCTGGTTCGGCGGCACGAAATCGCGTGGCTAACTTGAGCTTCTCCACGCTCCTCGCAAAGCCTCAGGGACGTGGCACTCGTTGGACCGCCAGTTCGTTTCGTTCATCAATCCGGCAGTGCTGATTCGAAAGCTGAGCGGTAGTGTTTCAGATTTGGCCGTTTGCTGCCGGCGGAAAAGTCGACGGCGATGACGTCAAAGCGGACCGCTACGTTTTTCAAGTGATGTTTTCGCAGGTAAGCGACGGCGGCGCGGGAAAGCCGCAATTGTTTTTCCTCGTCGACCGCTTCGACCGGAGAACCCGCTCGCAGGTCTTTCCGCGATTTCACTTCAATAAAGACCACCGTGCGGCCGTCGACTGCGATCAGGTCGATTTCCGCATACCGCGTTTGATGATTGCGGGCGAGGATTTGATAACCTCTTTGCAGCAACCAGCGTTCGGCAAGAATTTCGCCCCGCGCTCCGACCGGTAAATAAGCTTCCTCTGGCCGGGCGAACCAGCGCCAGACGAGTGGGCTGAAGAGCCAGCAATATCCGAACGCGCGGAGGGCTCTGCTTATTTGCATCATCATTGCACCGTGACAGCGAGAGTAGCTGCGACGCTTGCCACATGCAGCGCGGGGGGATTCCGGCCTGTTGCAATCAGCTGCCAACGCCAACTCAGCGGTCGCCGAGGGAATTGGGAACCAACGACACGGCGGAGGCAGTGCGCGTTTGGGTAGACAAACATCGAGGCTCGGTTGCCAAGAAC
>JBJTQD010000848.1:0-1060 GCA_046075445.1 Planctomycetota bacterium | reverse complement strand
TACCGCCGCAGATGAACAGAATGTTCTTGGTGTCGATCTGGATGTACTGCTGTTCAGGATGTTTGCGACCGCCCTGTGGGGGAACGTTCGCCACGGTGCCCTCGAGCATTTTGAGTAGAGCCTGCTGGACGCCTTCGCCCGAAACATCGCGAGTGATCGACACGTTGTTGGAAGTCTTTCCAATCTTGTCGATTTCGTCGATGTAGATCACACCGCGCTGAGCCGCTTCGATATCGAAATCAGCCGCGTGGAGCAACTTCAGCAAGAGGTTTTCAACGTCTTCGCCGACGTAGCCAGCTTCGGTCAGGGTGGTCGCGTCACCAATCGCGAAAGGCACGTTCAAAACCCGGGCCAGCGTCCGGGCGAGCAGCGTTTTACCGCTTCCCGTCGGTCCGACCAGCAGGATATTGGACTTGTCGACTTCGACGTCGTTGCCTTCATAGTCGATGGTCAACCGCTTGTAGTGGTTGTGCACAGCGACTGCGAGGACTTTCTTGGTGTCCCCTTGGCCGATGACGTATTCGTCCAGTCTCGCAACGATTTCTCGAGGAGTCGGGATCTTTGAGAAAAGCTGTTTTGTCGGGCCGCGGCGACGCTGCTCCTGATCGAGAATCGATTGGCAGAGCTCAATGCATTCCCCGCAGATGTAAACATCACCGGGTCCTTCAACGAGCGGTCCGACCTCTCGATAGCTCTTGCGACAAAACGAACAATGCGCGTTCTTCTTGGCAGTCCCCGTGCGGCGACTGCCCGTGTTATCGTTGCCTGCGGGCATGATCACTCCTAATTCAAGTCCAATCGCGGAAACAGCATCCCCACGATTCTTTGTTGGCTCGAATCACGATTGCCTGGCACTATACCAGACATCGAAGGTGCTTCCCTGCCCGCATCTTCGAGCAAATGTATTTTCAGACCGCGAGCCCCCAAAATATGAACGAGACTTCCGACGGCTGTTTTATCGAAATCAAACCAAAAACCGAAATAACCGCGACATCAGCTAACAGTGAGCGGGTCGACTCGGAAAACCTGCCGGACAACCGGCACTTTCCCAGCCAGCCCC
>JBJTQD010000847.1:0-1464 GCA_046075445.1 Planctomycetota bacterium | reverse complement strand
CGTATGACATTGATTCGAAGAACCACGCGACCCGCGGTTTCGTGTGCAACGGTTTGTTAGGTCCGCGCATTCGCGTCACTGTCACCCCATCGGAATTGCGAGCGTGACCGTGTTCAGTTTCCTGCCAACGAATTCGTAATGCGAGGTATGCGCGCCGTGGTTCAATTTTATCCAGTCACGTAGTACGCCGAGAAACAATGCACTGCCCTCAGTTGCTGTCAGGCGTTGCGATGCGGCAAACTGCCTTGCTTCGTCAGTGGATTTCCAAAATGCAACGTCGGAGTTTGCGATGTCAAATGGAGCAATCTCATCGGTTGCGGCGACTTGCAGAAACAAAGTCTTGAGGATTTGATTTGCGTCAAAAAAGAAGTTCCATTCCGGCAGAGGGGACTGAGACACGATATGCATCTGGCGTGTTCTCATGTAATCGATCGAAGTCGAAAAAACCACGGCCTCCGAATGTTCGGGGAAGTCGATGATGTCATCGCTTTTTAAGTGCGCTCCGATCAGAGGAATGACATTCATGAGTCTATAGCACTTAACGACAAAGGTGACACGGCGGCGGCCAAGAGCATTTAAGTTCAGAATCCGCCCGATCCGCCGCTCGGGTTGACCGAATTGTTCGGCGACTGTCGGCTTGGTAGAGCAGCGTGGCAAGCTTGCCGTTGAGTGCCCACAAGCGATCACCAATCATCGCGCCGATCACTTCAATTTGTGATTTTACGTTCTTTGACACCTTGTTCCAATTCATATGTTCGTAGAAGTCACTATCCCTCAGCGGCTCAAATCCAGGGTAAAACGTGTCCGCGAGTTCCTTCTCTCCGATTTGGTTCAGGCCGTCTATGAGTATACTCACTTCCGTCGGTTTTCATACACGGATGAAAACCCATCGATGTCGATCAGGCATCGCGTGGCGACGATGACCGCTGCGTTCATGGCGGGCACCACTCCGGCCACCACGGACCCCGTGCCACCCAACGATTCCTGAGTAGCGTCACTTGTCAGACGGCCAGCAGCCATCGCGACCCCAATCGTCAAGCCAATCAGGGCCCCTGCCGGGCTGGCGGCGGCTGGGTTTGGGGTAACTGCTGTTAATCGTTTCCCATTGAGAAACCTCCGTCTGCCCAACGCCGGCATTCAGCAGCTCGCGACCAAAAGATTATCCACTTCGCCGGACTTCATCGCGAGTCTGCTGCATCCCGTTGTTCTGCCTTCCGGCTCCTATCAAGTTATCCCATCGCAAGTCGGTCTTCAAAACTGGATGAGGACC
This sequence comes from Planctomycetota bacterium, assembly GCA_046075445.1. Classification (GTDB taxonomy): domain Bacteria; phylum Planctomycetota; class Planctomycetia; order Pirellulales; family Pirellulaceae; genus BJ22. Next base: position 194 of record JBJTQD010000847.1, on the reverse strand, counting down.
AGCGACTTTGTGGACCAGCGCAGGGAAAGCGTCTCTAAATCTCCACGGCAGCGTGATCCAAAAAATATGATGGCCCCGGCCTGTTCGAAGCGAGACACCCGCCTCACCAAATCCCACGACGCAGTCCGCCAACTGGTCCCATTGAATGGGCAGTGAGATTTGGTCTCGCAAGCTGAATACATTTGGCTTGCGGA
>JBJTQD010000846.1:0-3380 GCA_046075445.1 Planctomycetota bacterium | reverse complement strand
GGCTTTTCCCGAACCATCTTTCGCAGCTGAAAGATTTGCTCCTTTCAGACGCTTGAGTCGAGCAAGTTTTCAGAGATTTCTCTCGAAATGGCTGATTGCATCAGGGGAAAATTGGTTTGAGAGAATTTTGCTCGGGCGGCTTTGCCGGTCTTACTGGGCGGAGTGCCGTTGACTTTACAGCAGCCAGAGCGAAAAGTAGTGAGAGGCAAGGCAACCGGATTATTCTTGGGCTGAGTGAAATTCGCCAAAAGTACGCTCTGAACAGATCGTAACGCACCGTTGACCGGATTAGGCGAGCGACTGGATTGCGAGAGGAGATTTCTCGCCGCACAGAGAGCGAATGCTCGCGCGAGCATTTGGTCAAATCAGATCGGCATGAACTTGGATCAAGCGCCGGGAAAAGGGTTGCAGCAATGTTTTTGAGGTTCTGTTTATTCTGCTCCGTGTGGCTCGCATCCGCCTGTCTGTCCGCGGGAAGTAGCGACTGCTGGGCGCAATCGAATGTGATGCCGGTCATCACGAACCATTTGTGGGAAGATATTGGTCTATTTGAAAAACCGACAAAACTGGCCTTTCCACCATGGACAATCTTTGTTTCCGCCGCAAAAGATGAAGCTGCCGAAGCAGCTCGGCTTCGTTCAGTCCTGAGCAAAGGATTTGATTTTGCAGAAAATCTCGAGAATCTGATGACCGAAATCACCGAGGCGGAGCATGCCGAAGTGCTTTGCGAAGCGGTCGAGAAAATGGCTCAGCGGAAAGTCGGCGCGCCACGAGTTCCGCTTGCGGATTTTCAGGCCATCGTTCGGCAGTATCATCGGGTAATCAATCGCAAGTTGCCCGCTTATCAGGTGCTGCGGCAACGCGGGATGGCGTCACTAGTGAAGTTGTATGACCAGCAATTGCTGCGGTCGGATTCACTCGAAAGTGATTTGGTATTATTGGAGGCGTTGCTGGTCTTTGCGAAATTTGGTTCGCGCGAGGGAGAGCGGCGAATCCTCGACGCGCTGTATGGTGAACCGGGGTGCGAGCTTAAGTCTTGGGAGCTAAAGTCGGCTGATTGGTCAATGATTTTGCGAACGATGTTTATGCCTCCCGTGGCGAGCGAGGAATTTTTTAACGAGCTTCGCGCCAATCCGCCCAGTCGCATGCTCGCCTTTGAGTTGATCGAGGTTGCCAATGGGGACTTTTATCGGTCTGGCGATCCAAGAATACACCCTTTCAATTCGCCTTGGGGAGCCGAGTTTTTGAGCTATTGGTTAAATGGACTTTGTTCAGCCACTCCCGACCCAAATGTCGTTGCGGAGTTACGCGAGTCTGAGAGCAGCCTCAACTGTGGGGATCTAATGCGTCCACTGGTGGGAACCCTCCGCTATGTCAGTCCTGAGATTAGAGAGCAACTCTTGCCCGTAGCGATGCGTCACCCTGACCCTGAGATTCAGATCGACGCCGCGGCAATCGCGGCACAGTTTGGGAAGGAAGCGGGTTGGAAACTGCTCCAGCATTACGCGCTGGACCCTCAGTACGGAGAAGAGGCGTTCTATTGGTTCAGGTTGCTTCGGCGAGAGGATTTGCTTCCGCCAGCGGCTCGAAACAGCGAGTTTCGCTTGAAGGCATCGTGTGTCACGTATAGTGGCATGCGATCGAGCCTTGACTCGTCGATTGGTTACTACGATCGGTTTCCCGATCAGATTAAGGTGCTTGACCAAAGAAAGCTCGATTGGCCATTGGTGGCAGGGCCAAAGATGGTCGCGATCGTTGGTTTTGTGGTCTGGGATAAGTACGGATTGGGAGCTGAATGGACGGGCTTGGAGGTTGCCTATGAAGGATTGAGTTCGTTAGAGGAATGGGCATGGGTCTGGGACGATTCAGATAGTTCGATGGGTAGGCCGTTCGAGGATGCTTATGCAATCGCTTGTTGCGATAGTCGGAGTCGTTACCCCGATTACACCCCTCGGCTGACCAATCAACTGCCACCTGGAATCGATTGCCAATATATCGACTCTCCCACAGTCCGTGCGAAATTGCTGAAACAATGGAGGGGGCAAGCTTCAGACCCATCGGAAAGTCTTGCATCTTTTCAAGTCGACCCGGCATTCGAGTTGCCGGTTCGGCAGTATGTTGCGGTTGAGGGAAAAATGGATGGAGTTGAAGGCTGGGCGGTCCTCGCAGGCGATGAAGTTGCCTGGTACCCAAAAGATGAGCAGCCTGAGTATACCGACGAGTTGACGATCCTGAAGTTGCACGTTGGGCGATTGCTGCTCGGTTTCGAGGATCAGCCCGATCGCAAGGCTTGGCTGGAGCGGAAATACTTCCAGCGGCGTCCGGAAGAAATCGTCGCTATTTACGAGCGATTGATGGCCGAGATTCCCGATGCCGAAGAGGAGCGGAGGGAGGAGTTGATGGATTCCGAGGGTCCACTGGCGAAGCATTTCGAACAATACATCGCAGCGCTCCTGATAACTCGAGGTGGAAGCCGCGGAGAAAACGTGATCGCGACGATTGAACAAATGCTTCGCTTGCCATGGAAGGATGGCGAATCTGCATTTTGGGGGCCCGGCGAAGTCGCGGCTCACTTTGATACCTACGTCCAGGCGTTGTTCTCCTCGGGGAGAGAGAGTGACGCGATCGCCGCGATCAAGCTTTGCCTGAAACACCATCCCAGCTATTTCAGTGATGACGAGATTGTCCGGTTTGGCTCGGAAGCTTATCAGGCCCGACGGCTGGAAGTCGCGGAACTTTGGTTTGAATATGCTGCCGATCGATATTTCGACTGGTGGTACCGCCAGCGGCACGTGAGCCAACTTGCAGAAATCCTGTTGCAACGTGGCGAGCAAGCTCGAGCCAAGAGCGCGTTGATCGATTGTCTGAAAATGCTGTCCTGGGATATTCGAGATGCAGAGAGCGAGCAGGAGCGAGCTGAGTTGCTGGAGTGTTACCGATACCAGCGGGCTGCGTATCTCAGGCTGTTTCCCGATGGGGCTGAAGAGTTGAATCAGAAAAAGTTGCCCGAAACGCCGCCGATGAAAGAGATTGATAAGGTTGCGGGTTAAAAAGGGAAAGATTCTCTAAGCGGGGCTGGGCGCAGGTCTGACGACCTCGCCGATGCTTCGACCTGCGGTCTCCTCTTTGCGTTTGCCTCGAGTTCAGCGTCGAAATCCGCGTGCTACTGGTGAGGCTTGGCGTTGATGGTTGGCCGAACGCTCGCTGCGTGGTGGGTGCGCGTCGCGGTCATGTGGGAATTGGTGAAGTGCGTACTGTCGCGAACGCGACCCGCCCTACTCGTCTGCTCTTGGCGTTTGTTTAGGGTTCGGCGTCGAAACGCCCCTGTCCCCCAAGGGGGACGTTTGGTTTCGACTTATTGTTTTTTTTTTTTCTTCCCC
>JBJTQD010000845.1:0-2806 GCA_046075445.1 Planctomycetota bacterium | reverse complement strand
GGTTAACCTGCCAGAGGGTGCGGTGGTGATTCCGACCACCTCGCAGGAACTTGATGAAGTTGCCGGAGAACTGAAGGCCGGTGAATTTTCAATCAGCTCGTCAGAGTTCAAGTTCAATCTCGCCAACAAGAAGGTCGAGTTTAAGAACGGGGAAGTCACGTTGCCGGGTGGAGCAAAGCTGGCCATTGTCGATGGTCATGCTGCAGCGTTGGCTTCCACAAAGGGATTCCTCGAAACAGTCCCTGCCGCTGACCCCGCAAAGATCAGCAAGGACTCAGCGACCGTGACCGTCGAGTCGATTGATTGGGTCAAGCCCGAGGAGAAGGTCTCGGTTTGGTGGCAAATCTTCGCTTACTTGATCCTGACGATTGCCGAGATCCTGATTTCGATCACTGGTCTGGAGTTGGCATTTGTCGCCGCTCCCGAGTCAATGAAGAGCTTCGTGACAGCTTGCTGGCTTTGCGTCGTGTTTCTTGCCAACTTGTTGATCAACGCCCCGGTGACTCGGCTCTACACGCAAATGTCCCCCGAGATTTACTTTGCGATGTTGGCCGGTGCGATGGCGGTGATCCTCTTGATCTACATGCCGATCGCAAAACGTTTCGACCAGATGATGGCTCGCAACGAGTCGGCTGCTTGAGAGAGCTGAACTCCTCGGCCAAGCGGCTTGTCTTGTTGCGGTCGCCGCGAGAGTTTTTGCTTTCCTTTGATTCTAGAATGTTGATTTGCTTGAGGAACGCTGGTCGAGTTCGGCCAGCGTTCTCTGCGTTAACCGCGTGTTCTCCGCTTCAGGAAGGAACTCGGCCACGGCTTGAGCTCTCAATCGCTCCCATTCGCTCGCTTGAGGGTCAGCGGCCTCTGGCTCGAGTCCCAGCAGATGCTTCAGTAGCACTGCTCTTAGATTCCCGTAGTGATGCGACATCGGTATTTGTTTTCTGGGGTGAGTTTAGATTGAGACTCAAATCGAGACCCGGTCCTGCGGCATTCGCCGCGGGAACGGGAGCTTTTCGCGGGGCGGCAGTTTGAGCCCCGTTTCATCAGCCCAGTCCTCCCGCTCTCCTGCTGTGGCGTAGTACCGGAGCCAAGTCTCTTCGTCTTCGACTGGGTCGTAGCATTGCCAGCGAATCCCCGCATCGGGGTAGGAAATCCGCTTTTCTTGAGCCGAAAGAATGTCCCGCATCACGAGGCGGTAAAGCTGCCGGTCTGATAGATGGCCAGTCGATTCCAGCAGCACGTTTTGCTCGAACAGCTGCTGGAGGACATGTGCCAAACGTAAGGCTATTTCTTCGTCGCTGAGATTCTCCGGTGCAGCTAACTCCAACGGCGGAGAAAACCACTGGGCTATCGGAAGGACAGGAGCCCGCTCCCAAGCCAACAGTGAGCTGAGGTAACGGTTCTCCAAGTCGGTTGGCATTCCATCGAGGTCGACCGCCATGACGGAGTCGTCCCAGAATGGTTCCAGTTCATCCCGCAATCGTGCGTTCTGCATCAGCAGTTCAAGATCGGTCAGCGTACTCATGGGTCGGATCGCGTTGAAAGGTTGGCGGCCGCCGAGACCAGCGGCGAGGCCGAATTGCCTGCCTTACCTCCTGACTCCGGTGTCACGCATCCTCGCTCCGGTGCTCATCTGCGGGCAGTCTAACGCTGAGCCGTAAAACGAAAAGATAAAAACTTGAATCGAAAAATGAAATTTTGTTTTTCGAAAAGCTGCCTCGCTCTCTAATTCTTACCAACCGCAAGGTTTAGCAAAGATGCTTGCATTTAGAGGTGAGCAAGCGGTCACATCGCGCCGTCAGAGTTTGCCAAACAGTTGCAGTCGTACAGGCTCCGGTCCCCCAATCCGAGAAGGTCGGAAGTTGGCTCCAGCGATTCCTCGTTTAGCCCCGTTTAGCCCATAGCCACGCGCGTTGAGAGAAAATTGGACTTAAGAGCAGTGAAGCAGTAGGTAGGACAGGACTGTCAAAGAAGTCGGCTGAAAAGGCCGCCGCTGCGGGATTACAATGCGTTTGAGATCCCAGCTTACTTTTTGCGACCCGCTGCAGAGGAAAATGCTTATGAAAGCAGTTTTTTTGACCGTTACTTTGCTGCTGCTTCTTACTGCGGGCGGAGCGAACGCACAGCAAGTCGCTTTTCACCGCGTCGGCGACCGCGTCGAAGTTCAAATGGCGGATCAGCCGTTCACGACCGTGCATACGTCGGGCTTTACGAAGCCGATTCTTTACCCGCTCTACGCGCCCGGTCAGGTTCCGATGACTCGCAGTTGGCCGATGGAAGAGCGGCCTGGCGAGCCGCATGACCATCCGCACCACAAGTCCGTCTGGTTCGCTCATGGAAACGTGAACGGCGCGGACTTTTGGTACGACAAAGCGAAAATCGAAGTGGTCGGCGTTGCGATCGATGAATCAAAATCCCAAGTCGTGCTTGAGACTCGCTGGTTGCATGACACCAAGGAGATTGCAACCGACCGGACCGTTCTCAAATTCGGATTCGACGCCCGAACTCGCTGGGTTGATTGGGAGATGACGGTGAAGGCCGGGCAAGAGCCGCTGGTCTTCGGCGATACCAAAGAAGGAACCTTCGCCGTGCGGACTCATCCCGATTTACAACTCACTCCAAACCCAAAAGACAACGTACCCGAGGTGTTTGGACACGCGCTCAATAGCGAGGGGGAACGAGATAAGGCGATTTGGGGCAAAAAGGCGCGCTGGGTTTATTACTATGGCCCCGTCGACGGTTCTGCTGTCGGGATGATGCTGATGGATCACCCCTCCAATCTGCGGCACCCGACGACCTGGCATGCGCGAGA
>JBJTQD010000844.1:0-3883 GCA_046075445.1 Planctomycetota bacterium | reverse complement strand
ATCCTGCTCGATAGCCAGAATCTCGGACTCGTACGACGTCGCTTCCAATTTCGAATCCCGGATCAAGTCATCGATTTCATCCAGCTCACTCTTTTCCGTGGAAGCAAGTTCCTCGACCACTGGAGGAGGAGCGAGCGCGGTCTGGACATCGCGGCTGGAACGGAATTGAGCCAGCCAAAGTTGAGCAGCCGGTGCCAAGCCGTGATGAGGCACGCGGACCAGTAATTGTTCCAGCGTCAAAGCCGTCATCGCTAGATTGCCGGCGGCAAAGTACTGCTCGGCTAATTCGCCCAGCCAATTACCCATCGTTTCTTCGTCGGCGGTTTGGAGCAGTCGGGCAACTCCTTGTTGCCAGACCGTCTGGTCGCCGGTATTTCGCACTTGCTGTCCTAAGAGACTCTGGACTTGCTGACCCTTGGCCATTGCTGCTTGAACCTCCCGCAGATTGCCGCGAGTCAGATGGCTGCCCGCGCGCTTGGGAAGTTGCATTCCCAATCGCTGAAAGCTGTCCATCAACGTGCCACGGTCATCTAGGTTGATCCGGTCGCCGCATGGCAGCAGCTCAAAGCCAACGGCGTCCGAGCGGGTCAAGCGGCTGCCATACAAAGCGCGACTATGACCAACCTGATCAGCCAACAGGCGATTCAGTTTGGTCAGGAAGATATTGTCCGCCAGTGGCCAGTGTCCGCCTCCCGGTTGCAAAAGCATCACTTGCGACACTTGCCAGGGGCTCGTCAATGTAGCCGCCGAGAGTTGCAATTCCTGGTCCGTCGCAGCCGCTCGTCTGATCGTCCGCTGCAGTAACTCGTTAACGTCGATAACGGTTCCGTCAGACAGTCGGAGCATCGCTTGAGACGAGGCAATCGCTCGCGGGTGATGCTGGCGAATCAGTTGAAGCAGCCGCAGTTCGATGCGTTCCCAATCGGTTTGACCAGCACTCGCATTCACGCCATTGATCACCACTTCGCTGAGGCAGCCAGCCGCGATCACGGCCTCTGCAGACCGGCTTGCACTAACGCTAGTCTGCGGGCGAGTTTGAATTCGGCAGGAAATCGCGCGGAGGCCCTCGTCAGCGCCGTAGCGGGCCATCGCCTCGACCGCGGGCAAGCTGTCGTCCCAGTTGAGAAACAACAACGCCAGTTGGCTGTTTCCGCCGCGGCGAATCTGCCATGTTTCGCCTTCATCCGTCGTTGTCAAAATCGTTCCGAATTGGCCGCACGCCCAGCCCAACTTGCGTCCATTGAATACCAAGCGATTCAGCCCGGCAGCCGTCCCTGTTTGGCTGGCCGAAAGTGTTCCTGTGCTCGCGTCATAACAAAAAATATGCGAGCCCGGACTGCCGGCAAACCAAACCCGCTCTCCGACACAGGTTACCGCTTTCAAATCGTAATAGCGCAGTGACTCAGCTGCTGCGATTGCAGGTGGAACGTTCCAGGAGATGCCACCATCTTCTGTTTGCAGTAAGGTACCGGCTTCTCCGACAGCCCAGCCGATTTGGTCGCTACTCATCGCGACCCCATTGAGTCGCCGGAGTGGTCGCTGCTGCACAATCGAAGCTTCAACTTTTCCGCCACGAAATACGCGCAGTGTGCCTTGCTGGTCCACACCGACGAAGCCGTCCGTCGTCACCGAACCGGCCCGCCAGCTGCGACGCTCGGAGTTGTCCTGTGTCGACCAATTCGTTCCGCCATCAGTCGTGATCAAATAGCCTGATTTGTAAAGGTTCCCGCCATCGCCAAACGCCCAGCCCCGAGCAGCACCTTGAAAGCGCGCTGTCACGAGTCGAGGAGCCATCACATTCGATTGAGGAATCCATGTCGCTCCTCCGTCGCTCGTTTTCATGACGACCGCTCGGGAGCGATCGACATATGGAAGCGAGTATCCACCAACTGCCCAGCCACGCATTCCGTCCAGAAAGTGAACGCTCGTGAGTGATGCGCTGATGGGACTGGGAACCGTTTCCTGCGGCGCGCCTGCCAACCCCGAAGCCGCATCGCGTGATAAGTTGACGAGCACTTTCATCTGAGGAGTCATTCGCTGCTGCTGCGAATTCAGCGAACGCATCGATTGGCACTCTTGCCAAGTTACACCCCCGTCGCTGGTGCGCAGAATCGTGCCGCAATCACCGACAGCCCACCCAGCTGCGCCATCCCAAAAGAAGATGTCATGGAGCTCCGCCTCAGTTCGCCAACTCGGGGGCAGCGGGCGGCGACTGAGCAACTCGTCTGCCCAAACGTCCGGAACCGATTGAGACACAATCGAGACTGCTAATCCGCCGAGCAGATATGTCAGAAAAGCATTTAACCAACCTCGAAGGTTTGGCATTGGAATCCCAAGAAGTGATTGGATGAGCATTCAGGAAATGGCGATCGGCAGGGGAACTTCTTTCCGCTGAAACCCGAGCATCGCGGGGCGGGAGTCTAGCAATGCCGGTGAATGGCGAGAATACGAACTGGAATTCACCGCGTGCGCCGATTCCCGGCAAGCACGCTATCTGACCTGAAGCCAAATGCCAGCATCGAACTGCTATCACTTTGGGAAATTCGTCTGATCTGCATTGCCCCAGCGGTCTGTAATCTTTACAACTCCGCCTGTAGAAAGTTCATGCGCTGAGTTGCTGGTTGCGTGTCTGTCGACATTGATTGATGGACCTGTTGCGCTGAATCCCGGCAATTGTTGCGTTGGACCGTGAAAACCAAAGTTAATCAGGCGGGCTGATTTGATTCGGCATGCCGGTTGCGTAAGAGAATTGAAGGCCCGCTCCGTTGCAAGGAATGCATTTCGAGCTAGGTCTGAAAAACCAAACTTCAGTCGAGTTTCCAGTCAAGGAGGACAGAAATTGAACCGGAAATCTTTCTTATTGTCATGTGCCCTGGTAGTGGCGTGCTGTAGCCTGACATTTGCCCAAACTGCCGCTCAAGGTGCCGCCCCAGCCGGTGGATCAAGCGGCGGCGGCTGGGTTGTCGTTTTGGATGTTGCCAAGGTCTTCAAGGCCAATGCCGACTTTGACACCAAGATGAAGCTGATCAAAGGCGACGCCGAGAAGTATCAGGCTTCTTTCAAAGCCGAACAGGAAAAGCTGCAACTCGATGCCCAGCAATTGCAAGGCATGGAGGCCAACAGCGACCAGCGTTTTCAACTGGAAGCTCAACTCGAACAACGCAGCACGGCACTCAAGACTAAGGCTCGCCAAGCTGAAACCGAACTGCTGACCAAAGAAGCGCAGGCTTACTACGAGACCTATCAGAAGATGCAGACGGTCGTGGCCTCGCTTGCTGAGCAACACAGAATCGTGATGGTGCTGCGATTTGACAGCGAAGAAATTGACCCCAGCAATCGCGGCGACGTGATCAAGGGTGTTAATCGCGCCGTGGTTTACCACAAGCAACTGGATATCACCCAAGAAGTGATTCGAGCCATGGGCCCGGTAGTTACCAGCAACGCCGCTGCTCCAGGCAGTATCAAAACACCGTAGTGCGGGCTCGATGACGGCGCTCCACTGAGTAGATTGTTGAGATCGACTGGCGGAGAATTGGCGAACTGCCTCCCATTTTGAATTCGACTGAACGGCTGTGGCTACTCCTCCCCCCCCGGAGCAGTCACAGCCGTTTTTTTTTGATCATGGTCAGCGAACTGGTTGGCGAGGTCCGGCGGCCAATGGAGCGAAAGTGCCTTTGAAAGAGGCCGAAATCGAGCGGGAAAGTGTTTGGCTAGTTCCCTAGTTTCGCCAGTTTTACTCGTCCCGAGGGCTGGGTGGGGATTTCCCGCTTCTTGACTGCTCTTCTTTCACTGAGTTTGTTACAACACACGTCAAAGCACGCCGCTTCACCACTCGCTCTGGCCAACGAGACTGCACACCGCATATGAACGTTCTGCTGTTTGA
>JBJTQD010000843.1:0-7940 GCA_046075445.1 Planctomycetota bacterium | reverse complement strand
GGAACTGGCGCGAAGAACCTGCTGACGAAGAGACTCACGCGGAAGCCTGCCTCACGGCCAAAATAAGACGGTTGCGTTTGCGACGGTTCTCTTCGCTTCATCGTCGAACTGTCCTAGCCGCGGGACGGCTTTGCCGTGATTGCCCAGAGCCATGTGGAAGTCAGGGCTGGAATACGTTACCACGTCATTCCTCGGCGTCAGGTTTATCCGCGGGCCGACCTTCGCCGCCCTTACTCGGCTCTTTTCCTTTTTGACTACGAGTGATCGTGCTCAGCACCTCGCTGGCGTCGATCATCAGTCGCCGATTGTCTTCGGTTTCGACCAGCAGTTGCTGGGAGAGAATCTCCTGGCCAATCACTCGAGCCTTTCCATCCCGCGTCACGATTTGAGCCCCGATCGCCGGAAGGAGTTTCTGCAGTTCCTCGTAGGTGTCGAATTCATACCGCAGGCAACACTTCAGCCGCCCGCAGCGGCCCGAAATCTTGGTGGGGTCGAGCGTCGCCTTTTGGAGTTTGGCCATCTTCATCGAAACCGGTGGCATCTGAACCAAGTGCGTATTACAGCAAAGCGGCTTGCCGCAGTCTCCGTAATCCGCCAGCAGCTTCGCCTCGTCCCGCACGCCGATTTGGTTCATCTCAATCCGAGTCTGGAAGTCCGTAGCCAATCGCTTGACCAGTTCCCGAAAATCAATCCGGTCGGGAGCGACGTAATAGACGACAATCCGCTCGCCCCCGAGCAGTTGCTCAAACTCGACCAACTTCATCTGCAGCCCCAAAGCGGCAATTTCTCGCTTGCAAACTGCGATTCGCTGCTCACGTTGCTCGGCCAATTGTTCTAGTTGCCGGCGGTCTTCGGGTGACACGGTCCGCAGGATCGAGCCCGAAGGTGGTGAGTCCAATTTCGAGAGCGTATCCTCAGTCGCTTCGCACAGAACTTCGCCAACCTCCAAGCCGCGGTTGGAACGAACCACTACTTGAGCTCCACGACGATGAGTCTCCTCGCCCTTCCCGGACATTACCCCGAGATTCCGCATCGCTCCGTATCTGACGATAAATTTTGCCACGATTGCTCAGTGTGCTAGATGTGCTCGGTGTTCGCTGGTCAGAAAAAATGCGAAGTGAAATTCGCCTCAAAGACCGCTGCCAAAACCGGAACTAAGTTCCCGGGATCCACAATTTCGAACCGCCGGTTGGCTCAGCGACCGCATCCGCAGAACTGGCCGCCCCATCGGGCGTCCAGAGCTTGCTCCCTGAGGTCGGCTCCGGCGACTCAATCGGCAACCGAACCCGACCGTCTTGGCTGAGCAAGCCCATGCTCATCAGCGTGCGATAGAACTGTTCTTCCACCCGCGGATTGTCGAGGTGATTCGTCTGAATTTCTTCGAACAGCCTCCGGACGCCCTGGAATCGACCGCGCAGCAGCCGCTGTTCAAACTCCGCTACCAAAATCTCGCCCAGCGATCGTTGTTCTCGAGCCGCCTCGCGACGAGCTTCCCCGAGCAACTCGAAGCAGCGGTCATCGTCCACTTCCAACATTGCCGCGGATTGCAGCAACATCGACTTGGAGAGATTCGACTCGCTCAAGTTGTTTCGCTTGAGCAATTCATCGCAGGTCTTCCGGGCCAACCCGGCGAGTCCCGACATCATACCCATCGAGAAACACCAACCGAGTTGCGGCGTCGTCAACTTGGCCGGATTGAGGAACAGCGCGTAAACAGGTGAAAGTTCGCCGGTTTCCAAGCCCCGCGGTTCGAAGTCAGGCAACTCCGAAAGTTTCAGCGACTGACGCACCTCATCCAGCACCTCTGCGATCCAAGGACGCGAATCATAGTCCAAGTGGTAAAGGAGCAGCGAAGCACGCAGCGGAACTTCGTACTCTTGCTTGCCAACCAAGTCTTGCGGCTTTTGCAAGTCAAAGTGGGGATTGGGCATCGTCGGCCAAGTGTTCTTGATAAAGTCGACCGTCGCTTGTCGCTCGATCTCATTCATCACCGTGCGGCTGGTTCCACGCGGCAGGTGCCGCGAAACTTTGCGACGATACTCTTCTTCGGTCACCTCGCCGACGACCCCAGTCGTGGCCGCGGCAACATCCAAGCCCGGCAGCAATCGAGCCAAATCGGCTTGAGCTTTATCGAAGCTATCCCCCTTTACGCCAGTCCAGACGACGCGGGCGCCGCGATCCGTTTGCCGGCCATAAAGCTCTACCAAGCCGACCGTCTGTGGAACGGTGGTCAAACTGAATTCGGTCCCCTCGGACAGTCGTTCGCGATCCAGTTGCCAGAAACCAAAGCGAGGTGGCGGTGCACCGTCCTCCGGTTGCACGCTGCTCAGGTCAATCTGCACCATAAAAGGACTTGAGAGCGCCGCGGTTGAGGTCTCATCCAAGTCGCTGATCGGGTAGGTGACGGTAACTTCTTCTAAGAGGTTCCAGTCGGAAGTCTCAACCAACTGCGCGATTGCTTCAGCCTCAATCCGGTCATGGATTGGTAGCGACTCGACTTTCGCCAAGCGGCGGAAGGAACGATTCAGCTCGACCGGGTCGATTCCAGTGGTTGCGACTTTTGCCGCGGCGTCGAGCAAAATCGGTTCGTCCGGAGCCAATTCCAGAGCCTTTTTCAAGATCTGCTGGGCCTTGCGGAACTGCCCGCGGCGCAGGGCTCGGCCGACATTTTCGTACTTTTTGATCCACGGGGCGTCGCCTTGTGGAGCAGGCTTGAGCTCAAAACTGCCGGCGATCAGCAGTAGCGGTCCGCGAACCCGCATCGTCTCCATTAGCAGCATCTTGGCTTGTTCGTTTTCCGGGTTGATTCGCAGCGCGGCTTGTAAATGTTTCCTTGCCGAGAGCGCCAGACCGGCTCGCAGCAGCATCGCGCCGAGCGTCTCAAATGACTTGGAGAACGAACCCGGAATCATCGCGCCGGTCACGGAATCAATCGCGTCTTGCAACGCTTCGTAGCTCTTGGGAATGTCTCCCTGCATCAAGCAGAGGATCGATCGATTCTGTAGCCCGAGAAAATGGCCCGGATTCCGCTGCAGAAATCGTTCGTTGGTGGCGTTCGCTTCTTGGACCTCGCCCAGCGACATCAGGAGCTTGATTCGCAGCGTTGCGAGACAGTCTTTCTCGCCATCGCGGGCGATTAAACGGTCAATCTGTTCGAGTGCGCCCGCCGACTGGCCGGCTTGCGACTTGGACATGACTTCATTTAGGCCGGAAACAACTTCCTTGCCGCAGCAAAACTTGATCTTCTTGTCGGGGTGGCAGGGGCACTGCTGATATCCATTGATTTCCATCGATAGTTTTCCAATATATTGAGCAAAGTCAGGGCCGCCGCTGAGGGCGCGGAGCGACTGCGAGTGGGCAAACGGATTTTCCGGTTTGCTTTTTCTCTCGGGGTGCAGAGTGGTTTGGGAGAGTTCCGTGACGCCCCGCTGTTACTGCACGCCGCTGACGTCATAATCTAAGGGAATATGCGGGGAATCGAAAGCCAACCGACCCTTTCCCGACCGGTTTTTCGCGCCCCTTTTTCTACTCTCGACGGCCCTGCAGGTAACTTCGGTGACGGGGCTGTAAAGTACTGGGTTGCTCCAGTGGCACGTTGACCTCGCTTGGACGGCTGGATGTCCGATTCGACTTTAAAAACGACTTTCTCCCCGCTGGGGATCGATAATATCGCGGTGGCCGTGTCGCTGGCCGCCGCGCGATCCCCTGATCAGGTCGCGGTTGCCGAGCCGAATCGTCAGCGCTCCGGCGACTTTCGCACCATGACGTTTGCCCAGCTCGATCGCTACAGTTCCCAAATTGCCGTTGGCGTTCGAAACGGGGGCGTACAACCTGGAACGAAGTTGTCGTTGATGGTGCCGCCCGGAATTGAGTTTGTCGCTTGGGTCTTTGGCTTGCTCAAAGCCCAAGCCCAACTCGTTCTAATCGACCCGGGGATGGGGCGAAGCAATATGCTCCAGTGTCTGGCTGCTGCCGATCCGGAGGGCTTGGTCGGTATTCGTTTGGCGCATCTAATCCGTCGCCTTTTTCGCCGTCGCTTGCCGAAGTGTTTGAAGAATTTCGTAGTCGGCCCGTCCGGCCTGTCGGGTGCTTTACCGACCGGCAGCTTTCGTCAACTCGACCCGGCAGCTTTTCAAAGTCCAACCCACGACCGCGAAACGCCCGCCGCGATCATCTTCACCTCGGGCAGCACAGGCGTACCCAAGGGCGTCCTTTACCGGCACCGCCAATTCATCGAGCAGGCCGAGCAGATTCAATCCTATTTTCAGATCAGCCCCGGCGGAACTGACGTGTCGGGTTTTCCGCTCTTCGCCCTGTTCAATGCGGCAATGGGAACGACTACCGTCTTCCCCCGCATGGACGCAACCCGGCCCGCAGCAGTCAAACCGGCCAACATTCTCGCCGCAGTCAGCCACTTCCAAGCAAACCAGTCATTCGGGTCGCCCGCTCTCTGGAACACGGTTTCCAAAGGCTGTCAGCAGACGGGCCAGCGAATCCCGACGCTCCGCCGAGTCCTGACCGCCGGGGCTCCAGTGCCCGCGCATGTTCTCCGCCGCGTTCGCGAGGTGATCGCTGCCGAGGGAGAGGTCTTTACACCCTACGGGGCGACCGAGGCACTCCCGGTCGCCTGCATCGAGTCGCGTGAAGTGCTGGGTGAGACAGCCGCAGAAACTTCTAAGGGGCGGGGCATCTGCGTCGGAAAGAGGTTTCCCAAGATCAACTGGCGACTGATTGCCGTCACCGACGAGCCGCTCGTGCAAATTGACCAAGTTCGCTCGGTGCGCGCGGGCGAAATCGGTGAATTGATCGTCAGCGGTCCGGTTGTCAGTGATCGCTACGTCACCCGAACAGAAGCGAACGCCTTTCATAAAATTTCTGATGGCGATCGATTCTGGCACCGAATGGGTGACGTTGGCTACTTTGACGCGCAGGAGCGATTCTGGTTTTGCGGCCGAAAGAGTCATCGTGTGCAAACCGGTCAGGGAACGCTGTTTACAATTCCCTGCGAAGCAATTCTCAACAACCACCCTAAAATTTACCGCTCTGCCTTAGCCGGAGTCGGCCGACCCGGCGAACAAATCCCCGTGATGATCTCCGAACCCTGGCCGGAACATTGGCCAAGGTCGAAACGTGATCAGGAACAGCTCCTCGAGGAACTGCGTCAACTGGCTGCGGGCTCTGAGCTGACGGCCGGAATCAAACACTTTTTTCTCCTTCGCGCATTGCCCGTCGATACGCGGCACAACTCAAAAATCTTTCGCGAGAAGCTGGCTGTTTGGGCCGGCCGCAAACTGAAAATTCCCAATTCATGACCCAACGCTCGAAAGCCATCTCGCTGCGAGGAGTGCAGGTGAACAACCTGCAGCAACTCAACCTCGATATCCCACACGGCCAGTGGTTGGGGATCTGTGGGCGCAGCGGCGCAGGGAAGTCTTCGCTCGCTTTCGACACGCTCTACGCCGAGGGGCAGCGCCGCTATATCGAAAGTTTCTCAGCCACGGCTCGCCAGTTTTTGGCTCAAGTCGAGCGACCTACTGCCGAGTCAATTGCCGGCGTGCCACCAGCGATTGCCGTTCGCAACCAGCGGCAACGCTACAGTAATCGCACCACGGTTGGGACGGCGACCGAGACGATTGAATATGTCCGCCTGTTGTTTGCCCGCCTCGCATCGATTGTTTGTCACCGCTGCCAGCAGCCCGTTCGTCGCGAGTCACCCGAGTCAATCGCGCGGCGGCTGGAGCAACTTCCGCCGGGCACTCGCTACCAACTCACTTTTCGGCTTGGCTCAAGCCTGCCGCTGGACGAACTCGCTCTGGCAAGCTTGACCGACGATAAGGTCGCTGAGGCGGTTCTCAAACATCTCCGGCAGATCGGGTTCTCGCGGGCCATCGGCCCCCAGCAAAATCTCGCCGCGAGTAGTTGGCCCGGAGAGCTGAAAGAAGCGGAACTCCCGGCGCTTGAAGTCGTAGTCGACCGGCTTGCTGCAGGAAAAGTCGAATCGCAGCGGTTGCTCGACTCCCTGGAAACGGCCTTGCGATTTGGCCAAGAGCAAGCCGCGGTCTGGATTGCGGCAAGTCCAAGCGGCGAGACAAGTAGCTCCCCGGGTGACCAAGCGGTCCTTTCCGAGCGATACGAGAACGCGGGGCAAACCTGGGAAGTTCTGCGTTTCTCGAGACGGCTGAAATGTACCGGATGCGGAGAGCTTTACGCGGACCCAGACCCGAGGCTGTTTAGCTTCAATGATTCCAGCGGAGCTTGCTCGACGTGCGAAGGGTTTGGCCTGGAGTCCTTCATTGACGAAGCCAAGATCGTCCCCGACCCCGGGCTGACTTTGAGGCAAGGTGCAGTCGCGCCGTGGAACGCACCCTCTTATCAGCATGAACTCCAGGAACTTGCGGCTCTGGCCGATGATTATGGCTTGCCAATGGACAAGCCGTTCCGACAACTGACGGCAAAACAGAAACGGCTGATCTGGGAAGGAGTTCCGGAGCGGCAGTTCGGTGGCTTGAACGGTTTCTTCCGTTGGCTGGAGCGGCGGAAGTACAAGTTGCACTTGAGAGTCTACCTCGCCCGCTGGAAGTCTTATCGCGAGTGCCCGGAGTGCCAAGGCCGCAGGCTCAATCCGCGAGCACTCAGTTACCGCGTTGCCGGGATCGATATCGCTCAAATGAGCGACCTGAGTGTCGACGAGGCAATTTCGTTCTGCGAGAAACTTCCGCTTGAGAATGAGTCGCTCGCACTGGCTCGACCGATCGTGACGCAACTCTTGGCCCGACTGAATTATCTCGCCGACGTTGGACTCGGCTATCTCTCTTTGGCTCGGCCGATGAATACGCTCAGTCGCGGCGAGTTACAACGCACGATGCTCACCTCCAGCCTCAGTTCGACGCTGGTCAATATGCTCTACGTGATCGATGAGCCATCGCTCGGGCTGCATGCTCAGGATTTGCCGCCGCTTGTCGCCGCGCTCAGTCGCCTCCATCATCGCGGCAACACCTTGGTTATGGTCGAGCATGTGCCTGAATTGTTACTGGCCACTGAGAGACTGCTGGAGGTTGGTCCGGATTCCGGACCCCGGGGCGGGCAGATCGTCTTTGACGGCGTGCCGGAAAAAATTGCGAAGCAAAAGGAAAGCCCAACCGGCCAGTACCTGCGTGGCGACCGCGGGCAACTCGCCGAATCGGCTAGTGGCTTCACACCGAAACGTCACCTGCGAATCGTCAATGCCAGCGGGCTGCACCTGAAGAATCTCACGATTGATTTTCCCTTGGCTGGTCTCTGCGTGGTGACCGGAGTTAGCGGTGCCGGAAAGAGCACGCTGGTGGAGCGAACCTTGTTTCCTGCCGTAATGCGGGCGCTAGGCGAGACTGGGGAAGTGGCTCTTCCTTACGACGAACTGAAAGGTTACGAGGGGCTTGAACAAGTTGCTTGGGTCGATCAGTCGCCACTCACGCGAACCGCTCGAAGTAACCCAGTCACCTACGTCAAAGCATTTGATGAGATTCGTCGCGTTTTCGCGGAAACGCCAGATGCACAAGGACGGAATCTCACCGCGGGACATTTCAGTTTCAACGTCGAGGGAGGGCGCTGTCCTAAATGCGAGGGCGCTGGTGAATTGACCATCGATATGCAGTTCCTCGCCGACGTCCAGATGGTTTGCGATGAATGTCACGGATCCCGCTATCGACCTGAAGTCCTGCTGGCGAAGTATCGCGGCAAAAGCATTGCCGAAGTGCTGCAGATGACCGTTGGCGAAGCGTTCGGATTTTTTCGAGGCCAGCGAAAACTGCAGACGACGCTCAAGACGCTCATGGATGTCGGGCTCGATTACCTTCAGTTGGGACAATCTGCAGCTACTTTGAGTGCAGGCGAATCGCAGCGTTTGAAGCTCGCCGCGCAATTGGTCGCGGGGAGCAAGAAACGAACGCTCTACTTCCTTG
>JBJTQD010000842.1:0-1811 GCA_046075445.1 Planctomycetota bacterium | reverse complement strand
TAAAGGAAAAGGGAGCCGGCTGCTCGCTCGCCGTGCGGAACTGAATCCATTCACTCCAGTGGTCGCCATCGCCAACCCGGTAGGTGTAGGTGGTTCCCGGTGTCAGGTCCGCGAATTGGCAGGTGTGGCAGTGGGCTTCGTAATCCGCCGTCTTCAAGGGAACGGTTGTGGCGGGGAGTTGCTTTGCTCGCTCGGCGAAATAGGGGCCATCATCGGCAACGACAATTTCTGCCAGCCCTCGGTTTACCTCAGTTGAAGTTCGCCACGAGACGGCGACCGAGGTGCGTGGGTCGCCATTCAACGTTAAGACGATTCGGTCCGGCAGTTGACTCGGCTGATAACGTAAGTCGGCCGGCTTAGGTTGCGCTTCTGACTTGGCTTGCTCTTTCTGCTCTTGGCCGAGGGTTTGAGCGTGTAGCCAACTGCAACCCGAGAGCAAACCAATCGAGAGACAGAAGGATTGAATGAGTCGCGATGTCGTGTTCACTGAGTTTTCGCTTTCGAGAAATGGTGCGGAGGTGGCAAGCCCCTCGACCAGTCCGATATTTTCAATTAATCCGCCGGTTTTATCCCCGCTTTGAGCAAACTTCAAGCTGCTCCCCTTGCGGTGAATTTAAATTAACCAAAATGGAACAATTCATCATTTCGGGAAAGAGACCGGTGGGAGAGCCGAAAGTTGAACGGGTTTGGAATTGAAGTGAAAACGGGGAGGCGGTCGAAGCAGTGAGGCCATACATTGTTGGAATCGCAGGCGGTTCCGGTTCGGGGAAATCAACGGTCATCAACGCCTTGCTTTCAAGTCGCCACGGACCACAAATGTCGCTGTTGAACCACGATGCGTATTATCTCGATCGTGAGCAGATGCCGATGATGATCGCCCAGCAGGAAAACTGGGATCATCCTGAGGCGCTGGATAACTCGTTATTCGTTGCCCACTTGCGAGCTTTGATCGCCGGGCAGGGAATTCTCCGTCCGGTTTACGATTTCACCTGCCACCGACGTTCGAGAGATGTTGTTCCAGTCCAAGCTCGCCAGTTAATCCTGCTCGACGGCATTTTGGTTCTGGCGATTCCCGAAATTGAGCAGTTGATTGATCTGAAAGTTTTCGTCGACACACCGGCTGACGAGCGAATCCTGAGGCGCATTCTTCGCGATACTCGCGAACGTGGCAGAACCATCGAGTCGGTGATCGACCAGTATCGCACGACAGTGCGTCCAATGTATGAGCAATTCGTCGCCCCGAGTCGCTCTCGAGCCAACCTGATCGTGCCCTGGGATGGACAGGACCATAATCACTCCGCAGTCGAAGTTCTGCTCAATCACGTCGGTACGGTTCTGGCGGGAACGGGCCTTTGAAGCGAAAGTGAACCGACTCCTCCCGGTTCCCTAACGGCTGATGGTTGGTTGCTCCAAAATCCGCCATAATCTTTGCCGAGACAAAGACGGTGTTGGGGAGGGGAAACGTTATGCGTTGGTGGGCGTGGAATACTAACAAGCGAGTCGTTTTCAGTTTGCTTGTTTTGAGTCTTGGTTGCCTTTTTGCATCGCCAAGTTCAGCTCAAGAGCCCAAGCCTGTCGATTTTCTCTTCCTCGGTGACAGTAACACCTATGCGGGTGACTATGTCGCGATGTTTGAAGCGGGCGTCCAGATCTCGTCCAAGGAGCCCCTGACTTTTTTGAACCTTGGATTACCCAGCGAAACGGTCTCGGGACTCTCGGAGCCCGGGCATGCGGGCGGCAATTTTCCTCGGCCCGACCTGCACGAGCGTCTGGAGCGAGTGCTGAAGCAGGTCAAACCCAAAAAGGTCTTT
>JBJTQD010000841.1:0-2016 GCA_046075445.1 Planctomycetota bacterium | reverse complement strand
TTGGAACGCGAGTTGTCTGAATTCCTCGGCGTGGAGGATGTGATCACCTTCCCGGGCGGGCACGCGACTAACGAATCCGTCATCGGTCACCTTGTTGGGCCGGGCGACTTGATTATCCACGACTCACTTGCTCACAACAGCATCATTCAGGGAGCTGAACTTTCTGGTGCTCGTCGGCGGGCATTCGAGCACAACAGTTGGCAAGAGTTGGACAAAGTGCTGCGTGAAATTCGACGCGACTACCGCCGCGTACTGATCGCTATTGAAGGCCTTTACAGCATGGACGGTGACTATCCGGAGTTGCCGAAGTTCGTCGAGGTGAAGCGGCGGCACAAGTGCTGGTTGTACGTCGATGAAGCTCACTCGATTGGGACCCTCGGCGCGACAGGACGCGGTGCAGCGGAGATGTTCAATATTCCGCGGCGGGACGTCGAGTGTTGGATGGGTACCCTCAGCAAAGCCTTCGGCAGTTGTGGTGGGTTTGTCGGGGGCACAGCTAACCTGATCGATTACCTCCGTTACACGACGCCTGGCTATGTCTTTGCCGCGGGCATTCCGCCAGCAAATGTCGGAGCTGCCTTGGGAGCGTTGCGTCAGATTCGTTCGGATGCGACCCGGGTTCAGAAATTGCAGGCGAATTCATCTCAGTTCCTCGGTTTGGCGAAAGCTGCGGGTTTGAACACCGGGCCGAGTCAGAACTCTCCCATCATTCCTGTGCTGACTGGAAATTCGGTCAGGGCGCTCGCGCTCTCCGAGGGGCTGTATCGCTCTGGGATTAACGCCCAGCCGATTTTGCATCCAGCCGTACCAGAGGATCAGGCGCGGGTTCGTTTCTTCATTACGGCGGCGCATCAGCCGGAGCAGATTCGGCATTCGGTTGAGACGATTTCAAAGGTTTGGTCAGCGGTCAAGAACTCCTGATTTCAGTCCGCTGAGCTTTGCCTCGTGCCGGGAGGGAGGTCCCGCAAATTTCCCCCGTTGCAGAGCCCACGGTCGGTGGCTCCGAAATGAATATTCGTTGAGTCTCCAGATATTGACCATGCTCGATCCTACTTCCAAGGCAGACACGCTGATTGAGGCTCTCGGCTGGATTCGCCAGTTCCGGGACAAAGTCGTCGTCATAAAAATGGGCGGCAGCATCATTGACCATGGCGATACGCTGCGGCATTTGCTGCTCGATATCCTGTTTATGGAGACGGTTGGTGTCCGCCCTGTAGTGATTCATGGCGGCGGAGCCCGAATCAATGCGGCGATGGAAGAGGCGGGGATCAAGCCGCATTTCGTTCAAGGGCGACGATACACAGATGACGCGACGCTGAAAATCGTCGAGAAAGTCTTGGCCGAGGAGACGAATCAATATTTGGCAGACCAATTTGAGAAAATTGGCGGCCGAGCGATGACGCTCAATTTTCAGTCAGCACCGGTACTTTACGGTCGAAGATTGAAACTCAAGGGCGAGAGCGGTCAGGAGATTGACCTGGGGCATGTTGGCGAAGTGACTCATATCGACCGATTAGTGATCGACAATCTTTGTTACGCCGGTCAGGTTCCGTTCATTCCCTCAATGTGTCTTGATGAGCATGGCGGGAAATTGAATGTCAACGCAGACACCGCGGCGACTCGGCTGGCAATTGATTTGAACGCTGAGAAGTTGGTTTTCCTCAGCGACATTCCGGGCGTTCTGGCAGACCCGTCTGATCCGGAATCATTGATTAGTTGGCTAAACGAAGAAAAAGCTGCCGAGCTAATTGCGTCGGGCAAGATTTCGGGCGGAATGATCCCGAAAGTGGAAGCCTGTCTCGACACGGTCAGGCACGGCGTAAAGAAAGTTCATATTGTGGATGGACGCAAGCGGCACTCGCTCCTGCTGGAAGTTTACACCACCAAAGGCATCGGTACGGTGATCTCCTGAAATGAAGCACTTGATTGAACTGAGTGATTTGTCAGCCGATGAAATACGGCAAATTCTGGCGCGATCTGCCGAACTGAAAGCGGAGTTCAAACAGGGAAAGCGCC
>JBJTQD010000840.1:0-1844 GCA_046075445.1 Planctomycetota bacterium | reverse complement strand
CCTTTGGGCTGACCTGGCTCTACTTCGCGCTGACTCTGCGAAGCGACTTCGCTTCGGGGCTGCACTCTCATCGCTGCGAGAATGAGTCACTCGCGGCAGCCCTCGATTTGTCGAGCTTTTCACGGTGAGGATTGCTCGGAGCTTGCCGCGAACTATTCTTCGTCTGCTTCGTCGTGCGTGGGCGGTTCAGCTCGAAATACGGCCACGATGTCCTCGGTCGGAACAACGAACAGTTGATTGTCTGATTCGAAGTCGACCGGAATCGCGTTCTTCGGGTGGAATAGGACTTTGTCGTACTGCCTCAGGGGGATGTCGACGTCGTGGTGGACGGCTCGGGAGATAGTGACGATCCGGCCGGTGATCGTCGGAATCTCGGCTGCATCTGGCAAGGCAATTCCGCCTTTGGTCTCGCGCTTTGGTTCGTCTTTTCGAACGAGCACCCGCAAGCCGATCGGTTCGACATATTCGAGTTTCGTGGTCCGCGACTTGCCTTTGGATGACATGCTTGTTGGGTTGGCTGCTTGAAGGGTTGTTATCAAAGAAGAAACGTCGACGATAATATCTTAGGCTTGCTCCCCGTCAATCGCTTGGGATGGACTCAGCGGTTTCTCGGTGGCCAAGCTGGGGCGGCTATTACGGTATTCCTATCGGCGGGTTTGGATTTGGGACAAAGGGCGCAGCCGAAACGTCCATTCTGAACGGGAAAATTCGGCTTAAGTCGATTCCGAGCGTGAATTTGCAGGCTTTTTTGCGTTGGGCTTGAAAAGTCGGCGGATTTTGCGACAATCTCCGCTCTAATTTTTAGCCCCTCCCGAGAACCGGTTTGGGGCCGAGGAAAGCTTGTACCGCTCGGGTGCAAGCGTGTCGATAAGAAGATAATGAGTGTTGGTGCCCAATCGCTTGGTGCGGAGGAAAGCAGCCAACTGTTGATAAGAGCGGAAAATAGACAGCGTTTCAGAGGAACATAGACGTGGCGGACATTCTGAAGGTTGAAAAGCGAAATGAGACAGGTTCGGCTCGGAATCGCCGGTTGCGTCGTGACGGAAAGATTCCAGCGGTACTGTATGGCCACGGACAGGAAAACCTGAACCTGGTTCTTGATGCGCGCGAGTTGTCAGCAGTTCTGCGACACAGTGGGCACATCGTGCAGTTGGCTGGAGTCCTCAACGAGAGCGCTCTGATCAAGGACGTGCTGTGGGATAGCGTGCTGCAGGAAGTGCTGCACGTCGACCTCAGTCGCGTCGACGCCAGCGAAGCGGTTGAAATCGTTCTGACCGTGGATTTGCGGGGAACAGCGAAGGGTTTGAGCAACGGCGGCGTGGTAAACTTCGTTTCGCACGAAGTTGAAATCAAGTGCCCCGCAAACCTGATTCCGGAAAAGCTGGAACTGAAGATTGCCGACCTCGACGTCGGGCAAACGCTGCGGGCTCGTGACTTGGCATTGCCTGAAGGCGCGACGCTGATTTCGGCACCTGAATTGGTGATTGTCACTTGTGTAGTGATGAATCAATCTGCCGATACGACTGCCGCACCCGGTGCGGCTGAACCTGAAGTCATCGGTAAGAAGAAGGAAGACGCTGCCGCCAAGGAGTAAGTGGCTTGAATGGGGGCTAACCCGTCGATCGGTCGCCCGGTGCAAACGTCGCTTGGCTTTGTCGGGATGCACTGCTTTCGCTCGTTGGGCGCTTCGCTGGGTCGATAGGTGCTAAGCGAATCCGTTGTCGGCAGATTTCTTTCGTTAAAAGTGAAAAGGAACTGCTGGCGGGCAGGGTTGGCTCGATCGCCTCTGCTCGCTGACGGGAATCGGTGAACCGGATGAAACTGGTTGTCGGCTTGGGTAATCC
>JBJTQD010000839.1:0-2632 GCA_046075445.1 Planctomycetota bacterium | reverse complement strand
TCCGACTCTCGTAAGGAATTTCATTCGCGTCGAGCGGCTCTGTGCCAATAATCCGGGGATCACGCGGTAAAGCTTGGGTAATCGCCGACGTAAATTCAACCCAGGTCGCCTTCTTGTCTGCTGATGAAGCTAACTCCGTCGACAATCGATTGATCTTGTCGAGTTGAGCCTTTTGGTCTTTATCCGCTTGAACCAATTGCCGGCTCAAACTTACTCTCGTCTGACCTTCGTCCTTAGCTCGTTTCCATGTCACGTCACCATCTGCTCCACGAAAATCATCGGAAGCGGAGAACCTGGCCGTTTGCTTGAAGTAGAAGCCCGCCAACATGCCCAGCATCAGTAAACTGAGCGAGGCGAGAATCCAAGGCTTCTTCGCGCGAATGATCCGCTCTCGCTGAATCTCCGCGGGCAGCAAATTCGTTTTCAGCCGAGCTTGATTCAGCCCCTGCAAGCAAAGCCCATAGGCTGGTGCGAACGAGAGCGAGTTTTCCTGAAACGACTTTTCATTCAGCACTTCCGGACCAGAGAGGTGCCGGAAATCACTGACCTTGACGATGTCCAGTTCCAATTGCTGATTCAAGAACTGGCGTAAACCCGGCAGATTCGCTGAGTTCCCCAGCAACACCAAGCGGGAGATCTTCGCGTTCTTCTCCAAGCCCTGGAAAAAGGCGAGTGAACGCTGAACTTCGTTAACAAAGTCGCCGAATACAGGCCGCATCGCCTTGAATAACTGCTTCGGATCTTCCGCTTGCCGCGCGTTCCGCTTTAGTTGCTCCGCCTTGGCATGAGTCAACTTCATCTCGCGCGATAGTTGCTTCGTAAAGTGATTGCCGCCGACCGGAATGTTTCGCAACCACAACTTGATGCCATTCGTTACGATCAAGTCTGTCGTGTCTGTTCCCATCGAAATCACAACGACAGATTCCGGCGGATTCTCCGGATCGACTTCCTCCACATTGGGAATCGACTCCAGAACGTCGGCCGCGACGTAGTTAAAAACAGCTAACGGAGAAAGTTGAACCAGGTCGACTTCAACCCCAGCGTCATCAAATGGCTTCAAGGCGCGAAATACAGCTTCGCGCTTCATTGCGAACAAACCAATTTCCGCATCGACGATCCGGTCGTCGACAACCGTCCCGCCCAACTGCTGCCAATCCCAAATCACGTCTTCGATCGGGAACGGGATCTGTTGCTTAACCTCGTACTTCACGACGTCGGGCAAGGTCCGTACCGGGACGGGTGGCGGCCTAAAGAATCGGGAGAGCCCAGATTGACCGGCGACTGAAATCGCTACCTTGTCACCACGCACATCGTTCCGAGAAAGGAACTGCTCCAAAGCCTCGCGCACCATCCGCTCGGGCTCCGCTTCCGGCTGGTTGAGCATCTTCGGATATTCGATGTAGTCAAACCGATCCGCGACCAGTTCGTTCGGACCGCCGCCGGCTGTGCAGCGCAGTGCTTTGACTGCAACCAGCCCGATGTCGATACCCCAAACGCCTTGCTTCTTGGCCATTTATGATCCCTTTGAGATTAATTCCCGCACGGTGCCGACTGACAACTCAGGCAGCAACCGCTTAAGCTCGTCCCGTTCGCGCGGTTCCAGAACCCGACATTCAGACTCGACCCGAAACCCCGACTCTGCAGTGCAGCAAGTCGTAGAACCGCGTCACTGACCTCTAACCGAAACCGCTCCTCGCAACTTGCCGAACCAAGACAACGCTCGAAGTTCCGGATTCACACCAATCGCAGAAGCCACTCCTGCCACAACTGATACCGCGCGACTGACTGCGCGTGACGATCACTCGCACCCGTCGATCAGTCGCCTGTCTAAACGGGTCGCCAATCTGACGAGCGGGAGCTCCCCCACTCAACAGGCCGGCGCACTCTAATCCCAGTCTAGTTGCAAGAGCCCAAAACTGTAGGGACTAGCTCGGAAGACAAGTCTCCAATACATCATGGGATATCAAACGCTGTCGGGCCAGCTATTTGCCACTCACCTGAAATCAGCGAAACGCCACCAATTTAGCGGGCAATGGGAGAAAAAGTCAAATTTTGCGAGTTTTAACGAACATTCCAATTTGACTGGTATCCTCCTCATCTGCTCCGTTGGAATGATAGGCCTCTTTCCTGTACGGGGCCAGCCTTAACTTGATTACTTCAGAACAGTTCAGCCCCCGCCACATCCATTCCCCGCTTTAGACTATCGTTTACACTAGCCCGACCTTAAACTTCTCCCTTTTAAGTGCGGCTATCGCGACAAGCCTCCTCGCCATCCTCCGAAGCTCCCAGTGCCCAGGCGCCAGTGTCTCTGCCCCCATTCAATCAGCTGCTGACGGTCCTGACTTGCCATAGCTTGGAAGACTTCCCGGTGCACCTCACGGGCGACCAAGCCGCCAGCCTGCACGCCAGTTGGACTGCTCCCTGGCATCCTGCCCTGCTCCATCAAGCAGCCAAACTCCCCGCCTGGTCTCGCCCTGACCAACTCCCGGAACTCTCCGCTAACTCTCTCGTTATCGTCCCTATCTCCTCAACGAGCCAGTTACCTCTCACCCCGGAGCAACTTAATTCTCACCCCGCAAAGTTTGTAACCAGCCCGCTCACTCGGTCCGCTGCCTGGCAAGAGCTAGGCCTA
>JBJTQD010000838.1:0-6866 GCA_046075445.1 Planctomycetota bacterium | reverse complement strand
AGAGCAACCAGATGAAGGCCATCGAGTGTTATTGCAGGGAGGACTAGTCCTATGCCCGCGTACAAGCCGAGCTGCGCTTTCTTGGTGGCAACTTCGAAGTCCATCCATTGATGTGACTTCTGCCAAGTACGGCCAGTCCCGTCTTTACCGTATGGAAACTTATCGAACTTA
Source organism: Planctomycetota bacterium (assembly GCA_046075445.1). GTDB lineage: Bacteria > Planctomycetota > Planctomycetia > Pirellulales > Pirellulaceae > BJ22. Next base: position 6,695 of record JBJTQD010000838.1, on the reverse strand, counting down.
CCATTCGCCTTGAACGGACCAGCTTTCCAAACCAGCCATTGGTTGATTTTTTGTAAAACAACAGGAATGGTCTGTTCAGGACTATCTGCTAGGAATATGTGCTTAGTTCTTATCGTGCGATCAATCATGGCTGCACCTCCAAGAGCTGCCTCACATCAGCTGTGCGCCACGCTAATCTCCCATTGATTTTGATGGGTTTGATCGGACCTGTGCCCTTGCACGCCCACGCCCTAAGAGTTTGGGCTTGGCGGCCGAGATGAGCCGCAGTTTCGGAAGTCGTGAGCGCGGTACGACGCTCACTTGAGCACGCCAGCATCATAGAGGTAGTTCAAGCCAGCGAGAAAAACCGGATCGTTGACGAAGCCGTCGACGTTGTAGCTCGTGTTGACGATCTTCGCGCCATTGTCAGTAGCGTATTTGAAAGCTCCATTGACCATGGCAGCGGTCCAGCCGTTCGGGCCGTAGAATTGAATCGGCATGATCGTAGCGTTCCCAGCGGTGCCGGCGATGCCAACATTGTTGTTGGTGCGGCCCGCAGCGATCCCGGCGACGTGAGTTCCATGCGAGTCACCGGCGCTGTTCGGATTGGGGTCGTTGTTATTGGTGTTGAAGTCCCAGCCATTGGCGTCGTCGATGAAGCCGTTGAGGTCATTGTCTTCGCCGTCGAACGGGAAGTCGTCATTTTGCCAGATATTGGCATTCAGGTCAGAGTGGTTGAGTTCGACGCCGTCATCGGTCACGGCAACGATAATGGACGAAGTGCCCAGGGTCGTATCCCAAGCGAGATTGTTTTGCATCTTGGTGTGATGCCACTGCTGAGGATACTGCGGGTCGTTGGGGAGGAATTCGCGAGGGTCGCCGTCGTAAACGAAATTCGGCGTGCTCCACATTACTTCGCTGCGAGCGTCAAGCGTCCGCATGACGTTGAACATGTCGCTGGTTTTGGAGAGCCCGATTTGGACCAGGGTCACTCGCTCGCCATTGCCTCGCTGCGTATGGGCGAGCGTCTGTAGCACCTTCGCGCCGGTGTCACCCGTTAGTGCAGCCCAGTTCAGTTTCGTCAGCCCCGCTTCGGCAACTCGGTTAGTGGTCTTGATGGCGACCACCAGCTCTTGTTTCACGTAAGGCTGGGTCGCCGCCTTTTGCACGATTTCCTTGTACGTGACCGCGTCGTTGCTGAATGGGTCTTCAACAATGTTTTGTGCGTACCCTAAATCGGCTGCCAGCATCTGTTTGGCTTCGAGGGTTTCATAGACTGGCATCCGGAACCAGCTTTGTCTCGACGCGTTGCGCTTCTTCTGTTTGCGATTGAACATACGACGATTTCCTGAACAAGAAAGCGGGATGAAAAATGAAACGAGGCGGGGGAAATGGGGGCTGGAACTCGACTGCATCCAAGTCGAGGCCCTTGAGCATTGGGGGGTTAGGGCGTAGACGGGTTGTCGTCCGCGTCAAAACAAGCCCCTAAAATCAGTACAAAGCTCCCAGATTGACCCCAGTATAACCCCCCAGAGGCCCCCGATGTGCCGGATCATTCCAAGAAATTCCTAAGAAAATCTCGCGTTTCCACATCCTCTTTAACCCGAATCTTGGAAACTTTGCAGCCTTTACCGGCCAAGGGTCGATAAACCGAAGAAGCGTCAAAGTCGAACGATTTTCGCCAGACGCTTCTTTTTCGCCCGAAGAGCCGCCCATGCGTCCTTATTACTCCCCCCTATTGGTTGCCATTTGCCTCGGATTGGCTGTCCCTGCAGTCGCTCAAACAGTGGCGGACAGAATGCAAGCGGCCGCTGAAGACTACCGCCGCGAAGATTGGGCCGCGGCTCGGGCAAAGTTTACGGGGCTAATCCAACAATCTCGCGGAGAGTCGGAAGCCAAAGCCGCCTGGTTTTACCTCGGCGAGACTGAACACCAACTCAGCCAATTCGAAGCCGCCAAGTCTGCCTACCAAAACTTCCTCCTGCTCGCCGGTGAACACCCCCACCGCGAACTCGCGCGCTTTCGCCTAGTCGAGATCGCGTACCTAACCGGGAGTTCCGACGCGGTCGCTCTGTGCGAAGGATTTCTCAAGGCCTACCCAAAGTCAGTCTGGAGACCTGAGGCGCTCGCCTATCTCGGACACCTGCGACTGATTCGCGGTGAACCCGACCTAGCCGAACGCGTCTTCGCCACCGCAATCGAAGAGGCCGCTCCGGCAACAGCCCACCCCCGAATTCGACTCGGTTACGCCACAGCCCTGATTCGACTCGGAAAGTCGGACACTGCCCGCCCGCTGCTGGAGGAATTATCCAACGACAGTCCAAGCGGATTCGGCTCCCGGGCAAAGTTGCTGCTCGCCCTGCTGGATTTTCAAGCAGGCAAGAAGGACGAAGCCCGAAGTCAATTGCAGGCCATCGTCGCCTCAAGCGAGTTGACTTCATCCGAACGGGCTGAGGTTCACGTCTGGCTCGGAAGGATCATCGCCGAGAGAGAGAAGTCGGACGAAGCAATCGCTCATTACACCCGGGCACTCGAAAGCGGCCTAGTCGAACCTTGGCTCTCAGTTGCGCTTTATGAATGGGCCGCACTGCGCATCCATTCGGGTAACCCAGCCAAGGGGCTGGAAGAACTCCGCCAGTGGAAACAGCGTCCCGAGGTGTTCAAGCTCAATCGACCGACGCGAGAACTGGTCGCCGCTCTCGAGGTTCGGCTGAGCTTTGAGGCCGCACAATATTCCGAAGCCGAAAAATTGGTTGAGCAGTATCAAAGTAGCTTTCCTGCTGGCTCGAATTATCGCCAAGTGCTCGAAGTCGCCGGACGGACCGCCTTTGCTCGCGGAAAGTTCGAGCAAGGTCTGAATTACTTCAAAGAACTCCTCGAGCATCCCAGCAACTCGCCGGATGAAGAGGCAAGCTATACCTGCCAATTGGCGACACTACTGCTCGCTCGCAAAGATTATCAAGCCGCCAAGGAGGAACTCTCGCGAGTCATCGATCCCGCGCCGCAAGTGGGTTCGCGAATACAGTTGCAGCGGTTGATGGCTGCGGCAGAAGCAGCTTCTGGCAATCCTAAAGAAGCGCAGTTCATTCTCGAGAAATTGCTGGACGCTCCGGAAGTTAGCTCGAACTTGCAACGCCGTCCGATTCTTCGAGAGTTGATCGAGCTGTGCATCCGCCAGGAATCTTTCGACTCGGTGCGTGAGCGATGGCCAGAGTTTCTGGCCACAGAGGAACTGAAAGACGTAGACCTCCCTCTCGTTCGGCAAGTCGGCGATCTTGCTTATCGACAACAGGATTGGGCTCTGGCAACGAATTGCTTTCGCGAGTTGGCCCGCAAAGATTGGGAACTCACCCTTCAAGCCGCCGGTTGGTCGGGGCTCGCTTGGACAGCACTGGCCGAGGGACGCGCTGGTCAGGCGCGAGAGGCGTTTGAGAATTTGCTCGAACTGCCCGTGCCGGAAGAGTTTAAAGCGGAAGCCTACCTGCCGCTGGCTGGTTTGCTCGAACAAGATTCCGAAAACGCAGAAGCGATTGCCATGTACCAACGAGCGATGACGCAGGCCGACAACCCCGGCGTGGTCGCATTGGCAAAATTCAAATGCGCCATGCGAATGCAACAGTTCGGCGGCGCAGCGACAACACTTGAAGCCCGCGATATGTTGGCCGAGTTGGAGACGACCCCAGCCAGTTCGGTGCCGCTCGACCAAGTAGTCTATCGCTTAGCCTGGATCGATTCCGACGCGGGAGACGAAGCTGGCGCGGAGCGACGGTATGCGAGAATCCTCAATGAGTTTCCCGAGAGCAAACTCTGGCCCGACGTGGCATATCGACTGGCCCGCATTCGTTTGAATCGAAATGAAATTGACGGCGCTGCCGAATTGCTCAAGCCGATCGAATTGGATAGTTTGCCAATCGAATTGCGAGAGCGGTTGAGTTTTTTGAAAGCCCAATTGTCGGCCAAGCAAGGCAAATGGCACGAGGCGCAACTGGCCTTGGGCAAGTTGGCCGAGGAAACCAAGGACGTTGAATTGCAAGCGACGGCTACCTACTGGCAAGCCGAGGCCCAATTCCAGACTGGGCAGTGGGCTGAAGCGAATCGGCTGTTCGAACGTGTGCTAACCGAGCTAAATGAAAATCTTGAGCCGCGGGTGCGGCGGCAAGCGGCGATGCGAAAAGCCGAATCCCTGCTGGCGAGTGACGATTGGTCCGGGGCGCTGCAAGCTATCGACCGCGCGCGGACCGAGCAGGCAGAAGATTCAGGCGTTCGGTCTTGGCCCGAACTTGAATTGCTGAACGGGCGAGCTCTATTCGCAGGTGGACGACTACAGGATTCCGTCTCAGCCTTCAATCGCGCAATTGCGATGTCAACCGGCGAAACGGAGATCGCGGCTCAAGCTCAATGGCGAATCGGCGAGACGTGGCTCGTACAAGAACGTTACACGGAAGCCCTAGCGGCGTATCTGTTAACTATCAATCAATATTCGTATCCACATTGGCGAGCCGCCGCGTTGTTGCAAGCCGGTAAATGTCAGGAACGTCTAGGGAATTCGGCTCAGGCACTCAAGCTCTACCAGCAACTGGAGCAGGAATATCCCAGCAGCGAGTTCGCGGCTCAAGCCAAGCGACGGATCGAAGCCGTCGAGCGGCGAGCGCGAGCGGACGAGCTGATTCGGCGTTGATTTTCCAACCAAGACTTTTGCGACCGCAACGAACAATAATCTAGAAAACTCAAGTCAATTAATAAGTAGGCGGGAAGGGAATCCCATGAGTTCAATCAAGTCAAGCAAAGTCGCGATCGTTTTGTTGTGCGTGATGTTGCTGGTTGTCGGGACCGCAATCACGCAGTCGAACGCCACCGCACAGTCACCGTCAGTCGCGGCGGGGTCGCAAGCTGGTACCGCTTCGAATGTCGCTCCTTCCGCCGAGGCGCCGACTCGTCCCGTTCAAGGACGGAGTCTGTTTGGAATCATCATCGCTGGCGGACCACTGATGATTCCGATCGGAATTTGCTCATTTATCTTGGTGCTCTTTACGCTGGAACGGCTCGTCAGCTTGCGGAGGTCACAAATCGTTCCGGCGCCGTTCGTCAATCGCTTTATGGACCAACTCTCTTCGGGCGAACTGAACCGCGAGACGGCCTTGGCTTTGTGCGACAAGAGTAACTCAACCGTCAGCCGCATCTTTCGGGCTGGCGTGCAGAAGTGGGGCCGCTCGGCGGTCGAAGTCGAACAGGCCATCCTCGATGCGGGGGAACGAGCAGCCTGGGACCTCCGCCGATTTCTCAGGGGGATTAACGGTATCGCCACGGTCAGCCCGCTGCTTGGACTGTTTGGCACCGTCGTGGGGATGATTCAATCTTTCGACTCGATTGCCGTAGTCGATTCGACAATGGCGGATCAGAAAGCACTGATCGCAACCGGAATCAGCGTCGCGCTGATCACAACTGCGGCTGGATTGACGGTTGCGATTCCAGCGCTCGTCTCGCATCTGCTGATTACCGGGATCGTTGACCGGCGGATCATGGAACTCGACTCGCTCGGGATGAAAGTAGTCAATCTCGTCTCGGCTGAGGCGCTTGGATTAGAGGCCGCACGCAGCAAGGGCAAAGCAAAGGCGGCCTAGCCCGGCCGAAAGACGACTTGCTGGGGAGATGTTCGCCAGAGTGGAAAGGAGTTCGCCGCGATGCCATTGAAAGTCACTCGAGATGATGAGTTGACGATGAATCTCACGCCGATGATCGACGTGGTGTTTCTGCTGATCATCTTCTTCATGGTCGGCAGCCGTTTCTCGGAAATCAGCGAGGCAGAGCGCGATATCACTTTAAGCGTTCCCGCGGTAAGCAAAGTCGAGACGTTGACCCAGCCACCACGCAATCGGGTGATCAATGTCTACGCGGATGGAAAAATCACGTTGGATAAAGAGCCGGTAACGCTTGCGGAGTTGGCGCAGAGGCTGGTGGCGGCTCGAAATGAATACAAGCAAACCAGCGTTGTGATTCGTGGCGATGGGCAGGCGCTTCACCAAAGCGTCGCGGACGTGCTGGCGACTTGCCGGCAAGCCGAAATTGTCGACATGAGTATCGCCGTTCGGCCCCAAGAGCTGCGTTGATAGGTTTTTTGCGAAAGTAGAGCACTGATAATGTTTGGCAATTGGGCACAGATCGAGCTCGTCGGTCAGCAGCTTTGGAAGCTGGTGTCGGGGCCTGGGTTTATGCTCGCATCGAGCTTGATGCTGGTCATGTTGATCGGCAGCTGGTTGCTCCTCCGCTTCACGCGACTCGGTCAAGCTCACCTGGTGACCAAGTGCGCGGTCCTTTCGCTCATCGCACACCTCTTGTTTGCGGTCTATGCTTGGCGAACCTATTTCAATCTCCCCAGCGAATTTGGGCGAGGCGGAACGGCGATGGCCGTAAGGCTGGTCGACCACAGCGACGCCGATATGGTCAGTGAGAGCCCCGCGGAGTTGCCTGAGTGGGAGAAGTTCTCCGAACCCGAGTCGATGCCTGAACCTTCTGATTTAATGCGGCCGGACGTCGAACCGGAGCTGGAAATCAGCCGCGTCTTCGAGGAGCCGGAAGACCAACCGCCCGCAGACGTCAATGAACAAGCCGCGTTCCCGCCACTGCCGCCGCTGGAATCGCCCGAACTGAAAGTACCGGAACTTTTACCCGCGGGTCCGCGCGAGACAGCCAGTAGTGTCGCCGCCGCAGAGGTGGTC
>JBJTQD010000837.1:0-1105 GCA_046075445.1 Planctomycetota bacterium | reverse complement strand
CAAGAACTTCGGTGAAACCTCGCTGCACGAAATCCGCGAGATGATGAAGAACAAGGGACTCGCGATTGGCCAGTTCGCCAATCAAAAGGGTCCGGAACAGGAAACGTTCGACACGGCGACACTCTCGCCGGAAGAGTCGATGGTTCTCGACCGCCCAATTTCCGACCTCAACCTCTCGGTTCGGGCTCGCAAGTGCATGACCCGACTCGGCTTGACCTCAATCGGCGAACTGCTGCGAAAGTCCGGCGACGACTTGTTGGAATGCAAGAACTTCGGCGTGACCAGCTTGAACGAAGTTCGGGAAAAGCTGACTCAACTCGGCATGAAACTCCGTGGCGAGTAACTACGGAGAGTAATTCCGACGTTTAATTTCAAGGCGAACACCAGATCCCTCGGTCGATGACCGAGGGATTTGCATTTCAGGCCCCGAGTTTTCGGGCCGGTGGAGGATTTGATCCTTCGCCGAAAGCCGCCAGTTGACGGACACCGCTCCAAATTTCATCTGGCCAACCCCGGAGTGTGAGTGAACAGGGGGGCTGCTTTCCTAGTCAAAGCCAACACCCAATCTTGGCCCGAAACGGCTTGGTTCGCTCTGGCCGACCATCCGTTTCGGTTCGCCTGGATTGCCAATCTGATTTCAGGACTCTGCTGGGTTTGTTAAAAACAGGCTACTGCGTTGTGCAGATCGAGATCGGCGCATCTCGCCAAGTGCCTCCCCTCCAATTCAGAAGAACAAGGTAACGGTTTCACATGCTTACTGCTTTGCAAAACAAGATGGTGGAGACCTTTGAGCGGCACGTTGGAGCCGAGCTTCAGGGTGATTTAGAAACAACGATGGCCACGATGAGCGACCGTCCCCATCTCAATCATGTACCGACTTTAGCTGGTGGTTACGGCAGGGATGGAGTGAGGGAGTTTTACCAGAACCATTTGGTGGGCCGCTTTTTTCCTCCAGACGTGAAGATGGAAGGTCTCTCACGAACGGTCGGTGAGTCGAGCATCGTCGAAGAGATTTACATTAGCTTCACTCACACCTCGGAGATCGATTGGTTGCTACCGGGTGTAGCTCCAACCGGTCGCCCCGTTGAACTGGTGGTTGCCGTTG
>JBJTQD010000836.1:0-7320 GCA_046075445.1 Planctomycetota bacterium | reverse complement strand
GCCCGAGAAGTTCGACCCGCGGGATTACCTCAAGCCAGCTCGCGATGCGATGCGGGAAGTTTGCCGGGATCGGATGGTAGCTTTCGGTCAAGCGGGACGAGCAAGCTCCCTGAGAAAGCAGCTGGGTTAATTGCCGATATGACGACTGAGCTTGAAATCTTGTCGCAAGCGGAACGGGAGGCTCGAATTCTCGCGCCCTATGCGATGCACAGTCGCGATAGCGGGGGACGAAAACATTCGGAAGAAGAACATCCCTACCGCGGTCCATGGCAGCGCGACCGCGATCGGATTTTGCACAGCTCGGCCTACCGCAGGCTGAGTGGGAAAATGCAGGTCTTTACCGGCGAGATGGGCGATTACCATCGCACTCGGCTGACCCACACCCAAGAAGTTGCGACGATCGCCCGGACGATTGGGCGCGCCCTCATGCTGAACGAGGATCTGGTCGAGGCGCTGGCGTTGATGCACGATATTGGGCATCCACCTTACGGCCATGCGGGAGAGGATGTCCTGGACGAGTGCATCGCGGACTTGGGCGGGTTCTCTCACAACCGCTTTGCTTTGACAATCGTCGAGGAACTGGAACTGCGTTACAACGGCTTCACCGGGCTAAATTTGACGCGCGAAGTTTTGGCTGGACAAGCGACTCGGGCCGACAAGCAGAACGCTGGGCTGCATCGCTTGCTGGAAGTTCAGCTGGTCGATGCAGCGGACAGTATGACCTACGATGCGCACGACACGGACGATGCGCTCAAGTTGAAATTGGTGACTGTCGAGGAGATGCAGGAAGTCCCTCTGATTCGGGAAGTCGTCGCCTACGTCCGGTCCCGGTACACCCAGCTGACCCCGCAGTTACTTCGCAAAACGATGGTTCACCGGCTGATTGACCTTCAAGTGACCAACACTCTGGACCGTTGCCAGTCGGAGCTGAAGCGAAGGGGATTTGCTTCCCCGGCCGAGGCGATTGCGAGCGATTTCCGGATTGGTCCGGATCCGGAGCTGGGCGAGCGGAAACGGGAACTGGAGCGATTTCTCTATGACCGCGTCTATCGTCATCCGCGGCTAATTGAGGTCAGAACCGCGGCCCAAGAGCGTCTGCGACGGATGTACGAGGGTTACTGCGATCGGCCAGAGCTGATTCCGCCGCACTATCAGGAGCGGCTCAAAAAGGTTGGAATTCGCAAAATGGCCGTCGAATACATTGCGGGAATGACAGACCGCTTCTGTGAAGAGACGTTTGCGGAGCATTTTGCCTAGCCGAGGGTAGTCATTTCCGAAACGGCTGTCGTACAATGAAGGTAAGAACTCAGGCGAAAAGCTTGAGTCTTTATTCTCAGTGACCGGTTCAATTATTCCCCCGGGTTACTGGCTGGCGTTTTTTTATCCTTGGCTGCAAACGCACCTGATTGAATTTCGATCGGTAAACGAGCCTGCTCATTCTGGCTTGGCGTCATTTTTTCTGCAGTCACTCAATCCTTCCCTCTTTCTCACCTCTTAATCACATGGAAATCGCTCTTTGGGTTCTTCGGGCACTCTTCTTTCTCGTGGCGATTGGCTTGGCGGTTGCTCAAACTTCGTCCGGGCAGCCTGACCAAAACTGGCTGGTTGTTTACCTTTTTTACGGCGTCGGCGCGCTCTTGGTTATCGCCGCCGACGTATTTATTCGCAGGAAGCGGATCGACTTGATTTCCAGCGTCTACTTCGGACTGGTCGTCGGACTCTTTCTGACCTACGTCATGACGCTGGCGCTGACTCCGCTGTTCGAGCAGTTCGCGATGAAACAGGGTTCAATCAACTGGCAAGCGTTAATCATTTCTTTCTTGGGCACTTCCCTCTCTTACCTCTGCATCAGTCTGCTCTGGCAGACGCGTGATGATTTCCGGTTTGTGATTCCCTATGTGGAATTCGCCAAAGACCTCAAAGGCGCCAAGCCCTTCATTCTCGACACGAGTGTCGTGATTGATGGACGAATCGCGGATATCGTGGAGACGGGCGTAATTGATAACCAGTTGATCATGCCTCGCTTTGCCTTGACCGAATTGCAAGCTATCGCAGATAGTTCGGACAAGCTTCGGCGAGCCCGCGGGCGACGCGGCTTGGATGTGCTGAACCGGATGCGGGGAAATGCAAACCTCGATTTCAAGATTTACGACCGAGAGTTGCCTGAAATGAAGGGGCAGTCCGTCGACATCAAGCTGCTGACTCTAGCCCGGCATTTGGGCGGCAAAGTCGTCACCGGCGATTACAACTTGAACAAGGTTGCCAAGCTGCAAAACGTGCCAGTGATCAACCTCAACGAAGTAGCGAATTCGCTTAAGCCGGTTTTCTTGCCGGGTGAGCAAGTGCGGGTCAAGGTAGTTAAGCCGGGCGAAGGGCCAGGGCAGGGGATTGGCTATCTCGATGACGGCACCATGATTGTGATCGAAGAGGGGCGCGGCCATTTGGGTGAGCACGTCGACATCACCGTCACCAGCATGCTGCAGACCAACGCGGGGCGGATGGTGTTTGGCCGCTTTGACGGCGTAGCCAAATCCTGACCGCATTAGGTGGTCCGACCTCCGCTGCTAGCTGGACAAAAATGGTTTGAGAGTCGGCAGGGAAGCCCGGAATTCTTCGACTGCATTTCAATCTCGCCTCAAAATGGGCTTTGGCTTACGATGCTGGCGTTGGAGAGACTTCCATTTGCTCAAAGGATTGAGTGTCATGTCGACCGCAGATATTCGGCTGGTCAAAAATTACGACCGCGCTGCCTGGTTTTACGAGGCTTCCGCTGCCCTGTTTTCAGGCGGCCAGATTCGCGCTTCGAAGAAGTACACGGCGGCGCAAGTAAAGGCTGGTCAAAAAATCATCTTCCTCGGTGTCGGTACTGGAGAAGAGGCGATCATCGCCGCCCAGCGAGGCGCTCAGGTCACTTGCCTCGACATCTCCAGCGCGATGCTTGAACGACTAGAGGCTCGTTTGCATCGGCGCAAACTGAAAGCGGAGATCATCTGCCAAGACGCTTTCCAGCACGATCGGGTCGGGTACTACGATGCGGTTGCGGCGAATTACTTTCTGAATGTATTTCGTCAGGATGGAATGCGTCGGATGCTGAATCATGCGGCAACACTGGTTCGGCCCGGCGGCAAATTCATGGTTGCTGATGTAGCGCTGGCCCGCGGCAATCCACTCTCAAAGGTTTTCAATTTGCTGTATCTAAAAACGGCGATGGCGACGTTCTGGACGTTGGGCCTGGTGCCGCTGCATCGAAATTACGATTACGCCAAGTATTTTCCTGATGCGAATCTGAAGCTCAACCATATTCGCTACTTCCGCCTGTTCCGCGGCGGCCCGGTCGTATTCCAAACTTGGGTCGCGACAAAGAAGAAGAGTCGCTAAGCGAGAGTTGCCTGCTCAAAACTAAGCGGATCGGCGTTGACCTCTGTTTTTGTCAACCGGGGGCTGGCGCGAAGACCCGGCTGACTTTAGTTGTGGGCTGCACTTGAGTTGCACCACGCCTGCGCAAAAGCCTCGCAGCTTTGGGCTGTCGCTACGGGCTCAACGATGTCTAAGTTGCAAAAAACTAAGACTTCGCTCTGGGGGATGCGTCCAGCGACCCGAGTTGCACGAGACTGGGCTGGTGTGCCGAGGGTGAGCCACTGGTTACCGCGGCGGGGCAGCTTTGGCATTTTCCGCAGCCGGTTGCTTTGCCTGCCAGCGCGCGTGTGGCTCGGCGGAGGCAGTAAGCTCCGGCGGCGAGAATCAACAGGCTGGTCAGGATCGTTTGCATAGCTAACTTGCGCGATGATTGTCGCCAATCTCATTCCTACAGAAACATTTTACACAGCTGAAAGGTCAACCAAGCCGCAACGTAGGCCAGAATCGTCATGTAGGCGAAGGTTATCAGTGGCCAGCGCCATGAATTGGTCTCGCGTTTGATCACGGCGAGGGTCGAGACACACTGGGCACAAAGGGCGAAAAAGACGAGCAGGCCCAGAGCCATCGGCAAGGTGAAGAGCGGCTGGTTGGTGTCCGCCCAGCGAGCCTCTTGGAGGCGGCTTTTGAGCGATTCGGAATTCTCATCAGTATCCGAGCCCAAGCCGAATATGACTCCGAGCGTGGAAACGACGACTTCGCGCGCCGGGAACGAGGCGATGACCGCGCTGCCGACTCGCCAGTCCCAGCCAAGCGGGCGGACAGCTGGCTCGATCAGTTTTCCGGCTTTCGCCAAATAGCTGTTGCGTAAATGGAGGCCTTCGATTTCCGCATTCAGTTCATCTTGCCGCGCGACCAAAGGTTCGCTCGCAGCCGGATCGCTGGATTGCTCAAGTTGGGCAGTGACGGCTGCCAAATCGGCTCGCAGCTGGGCCGGGATGTTTGCTTCGGAGCGCGGAAAGTAAGCGGCTGCCCAGACGAGAATTGTCACCGCGACAATCAGCGTGCCTGCGTCGCGGATAAAGGCCCAGCCACCTTCTTTCATGCGTCGCCAGAGCGTTCCGGGCTGTGGGATTTTGTAGGGAGGAAGTTCGAGTACAAAACTGGCGGGCTCGTGGCGAAAGAAAAATCGCTTGAGTATCCAGGCAACCAAAATGGCCGTCGCGACGCCCAGCAGGTAGAGCCCGAGCATGGTCAACGCTTGCAGGCTGATTAGCCCCCCGAGGAAATGCTTGGCTGGGACAAACGCGGCAATCAGCAGCACATAGACCGGCAGACGAGCGCTACAGCTCATCAGCGGTGCAATCAGAATCGTGACCAGCCGCTCGCGGTAATTCGTAATCACGCGAGTCGACATAATCCCGGGAATCGCGCAGGCGAATGAGCTGAGCAGCGGAATCAGACTGATGCCGCTCAGTCCAACGCGCGAGAGCAGGCGGTCCATCAGGAAGGAGGCCCGGGCCAGATAGCCCGAGTCTTCCAGTGCTCCGAGAATCAAAAAGAGCACGAGGATCTGCGGCAGGAAAACGGGGACCCCGCCGACGCATTCGACCACGCCGTTGACCATCAGCGAGTGCAGTGGCCCCGGAGCGAGGATCAAATCGACGCCGCTGGCCAACCAGCCTTTGAGCCAGTCGATCAGGGCAGAAGCCGGTTCGGCTGCCCGGAACACAAGCTGAAACAACAGAAACAGCACCGCAGATGCGATCAGGAAGCCCCAAAACGGATGCGTCAACCAGCGGTCGAGTCGATGGCTGAACGTCTGCTCCCGCTGCCGAGGCAGTTGCTTGATAAAACGATCGCGATTGGCTGAGACCCAGTTGTAGCGGGCTCGGGATTCTTCCTCAGCCACGGTTCGGCCGGAGTCGGCGACTAGCGCCTGTTGCTCGTGTCGAGCCGATTCGAGCAGCGGCTGGCCAACGACTGACTTGAGGCGATTGGCCATGTAACCGTCGGTGTCGAACAGGACTCGCGTGACGACGAATCTTTTGAGCTGGCAATCGTCCGGGCAGCTTTGATCGAGCCGAGCGATCCGGTCTCGCAGCTGGTCGGTAAACGGATCGTGCGCGATTGCGGGCGGGCAATTGACAGCTTGGACGAGCGCTTGCTTGAGCGCTTCAATTCCCTGTTTACGATTGGCTTGGATCGGAATCACGGGCACGCCGAGCAGTTTGCTCAGCTCTGTGGTGTCGACTTCAATACCGCGGCGGCGCGCGACATCGGTCATGTTGAGGGCCACGACCAGTGGTCGCTGCAGGTCGAGCAGTTGGCTGACGAGAAAAAGGTTGCGAGTCAAGTTGCTCGCATCGACAACGCAGAGGATAACATCCGGTTGCCGAGCGGCTGGGCCGGACCCGAGCAGAACCTGAACGGTCAGCATCTCATCGGGGGAACGAGGCGCAAGGCTGTAGGTGCCAGGCAGGTCGACCAGCCCCATGCGCGTTTGGCCATAGAGCAGCGTCCCTTCGCGTCGTTCGACAGTGACGCCCGGATAGTTGCCGGTTCGCTGCTGAGAACCGGTCAGCGCGTTGAACAACGTCGACTTGCCGGTATTCGGATTCCCGAGGACGGCGACAAGCGGGGTGTTGTCGGAGGCTTTTAAAGGGTTAGACATCAGCGAAAAAAGTAGCCGTTGGCTTGCTTCTTTGGTCGCGAGCATTGTCGCGATGGACGAGAGCAAGCAGTGGAAGGGAGATGAGAGACAGCCGTGAGCAAGACGTCTCAGAGCGAGTCGCAGGCGAGCAGACGAGGCTGAGCCAATGGCGTAGGACCTGAGGCTACTGGGACGTTCGCTTATTCAGGCTGGACGAGGATTTGCAGCTGGTTGGCGGCACGCAGGCAGAGGCGTGTTTCGTCGACTTGGAGGATGCACGGACTACCTTCTTGCAGTAGCTGTAGTCGTGCACCACCGCGCAGCCCCATCGCGGCGAGGCGAGCGATTTCACACTCGCTACCGCAAAGCGACAGCACGGCGGCCTTATCGCCAGCTTTCAGGTCCTGTAATTTGACAGCAGTAATCACAGCCCAACGTTCTCCGCTGGAATAGTCGTTCATTCTCTTTATCGGACTTATTGAGATCGAATCTCAATAAGCATTGCTTGATTTTATGGGATAGAAATTGCGGCTACAAGAGCGACGCTAGGGAATCTCTTTTAGCCGTTGAAACGCCGGTTTGTTTGGGCTTTAGTCTTCTTGTTATCGAGTTTATGGTGGCTTGCCAGCGGAACTACGGCCTCGCAAAGGGATAGTTTGGGCAGGGTAAATCGAACGCAGGCCCCGCGACATTTTGGTCTTTGGATGGAGAGAAGGATGGTAGTCGACCGTTTAGCGGAGTCTGGGCGTTACGTGAGCATGCATCCGCTCTTCCAGCAGGCGTTCGCCTTTTTGAATCAGGTGGCTGGCGACCCGGAGCGGTTTACGGACGGCAGGCACACGCTGGTGGAGGGGCGGTTAGTAGTGATTTTGGAGCGCGCTGAAGGACGCGGCATGGCGGGGGCTCGACTTGAGGCTCATCGCAAGATGATCGACATTCAGCTCGTGCTCAGCGGGGCGGAGCGAATCGGCTGGAGGCCCCAGCCCGAGTGCCCGGGAGTTTCCGAAGCTTATTCTGACGAGCGCGACATTGAGTTTTATCAGGACCAGCCCACCACTTGGCTTGAACTCCGTCCTGGGGACTTTGCGATTTTCTTTCCAAGCGACGCTCATGCACCGCTGGCGGGCAGCGGCCCACTGCGCAAGGCAATCGCCAAAGTTGCCGTGGAGTAACCCACAACCATTTGGGGTTTCGCTGAGGTTGCTTGGCAAGGAGCGTGAAGGACCGTCATCGAGCTGATTTTTTTGATACGATGAGTTCACCCAAGCGAGCGGCATTTGAACCTTTTGCTTGGAAAGCGGTTCTCAAATTTC
>JBJTQD010000835.1:0-1792 GCA_046075445.1 Planctomycetota bacterium | reverse complement strand
GAACCGCCCGTGCCCAGGGGGCGACTTGCGGGAATGAGGCTTCTGTGCTCTTCCGGTTTTTCTACTGCTCCCCTTCTCTCGCCTCTACTCTCTCGCGCAGCGTCCGGCTGGAGGCTGAAAGGCCGTTGGCCAGAAGAGCCGTGCACCGGTGGCACTTTCTTGTTCTTAAGCCCGGTCGTCGCGCCAGCCACCGGTTTGGCACCCTACTCCCCAGCCCTTCCAAATATCACGTCTAAAATCCCTCGAAATGCCGGTTTCTTCGCCCTCGGCACCCTAACCATCCACCGCTTTTAGCCCCAGAAATCCGCCCGCGAAAATCAAACTGCCCTTTCTCATTTTCGCGAAATAACTAAGATTAATCACTTCGATATCGATTCCCTGCGCCAGAAGTCGTGGTTCAACGAGTTGTTCTGAACCGGGTCCCAGCCCGCTCTGAAAACGATTGACGCCCCGCTTTTCCGCTCTCGGTTCGCAAACCAGCCCCCTCGATCGGGCCCAAACCGGTTTGCTAAAGCCGCGTGACTTGCATCGGCGGACGTGACTTTGCAAGGTTCGCGTGACTAAGCGGGCAGAGATTTCGATCCCTCTTCCGGTTCCCGGCCCGGTGGTTCGTTGTTCAGCGCTCGCATTGCCCCAGCGGGAATGCTTGTTTACTTCCGCTGTTGAACAACGGTTTTATTGCAGTTGAACTCCGGGGTGAAAATACATTCCAGTCGCAGCAGGCTTTCTGCTGCTTCTCCCGAATAGTCAGTCGGAAATTTTCCAGTAACGGTGGACAGATGAATCTCAAAAACGTGCGCAATATCGGTATTTCAGCCCACATTGACTCAGGCAAAACGACCTTGAGCGAGCGGATCCTGTTCTACACAGGCCGCATCCACAAGATCGAAGAGGTCAAGGGCGGTGGCGATGGCGCAACCATGGACCACATGGAACTGGAAAAGGAACGCGGGATCACCATCACCAGCGCCGCGACCACCGTCCAATGGGGCGACCACAAGATTAACCTCATCGATACCCCGGGCCACGTGGACTTCACCGTTGAAGTGGAACGCAGTCTCCGCGTTCTCGACGGTGCGATTCTCGTCCTTTGCGCTGTCGGTGGCGTCCAAGCTCAATCGCTGACCGTCGACCGCCAGATGAAGCGCTATCACGTCCCTCGCCTCGGATTCATCAACAAGATGGACCGCACCGGCGCCGACCACAAACGCGTCTGCAAGCAAATGAGGGAAAAGCTCGGCGCCAACGCAGTGCTGATGCAAATCCCGATTGGACTCGGCGAAGAGTTCGAATCGATGATCGACTTGGTCACCATGAAGGCGTTCTACTTCGACGGTACCAAGGGCGAAAAAGTCCGCGTCGAAGAAATCCCAGCCAACTTGGTCGACGAAGCGAAAGAAGCTCGACAAGAGATGCTCGAGTCGTTGGCAATGTTCAACGACCAAATGATGGAAATGCTCCTCAGCGAAGAAGCTGTGCCGGAAGACCTGATCCACGAAGTCACTCGCAAGGCTTGCCAAACGCAAGGCTTGACCCCGGTGTTCCTCGGCACGGCCTTCAAGAACAAGGGCGTTCAACCGCTGCTCGACGCCATTGTCCGCTACCTACCCTCGCCACTCGATCGTCAGATCAAAGCGAAGGAACACTCAGCTCCGCATGACGAATTCCCACTCTCGCCTGACCCAAACGGAAAATTCGTCGGCATGGCCTTCAAGATCGTCGAAGATCCGTATGGCCAGTTGACTTACACCCGGATCTACCAAGGCACCTGCAAGAAGGGTGAGATGTACTA
>JBJTQD010000834.1:0-1695 GCA_046075445.1 Planctomycetota bacterium | reverse complement strand
GGGAGCAAACGCTGATTAGAGTCGTGTTGCCTTCATTTTATCAGAGTGCCCCGGCAAGCCGAGTGTTGGGCCCAGAAATTGACCGGTATGCGAGGCCGCACAGGCTGCAATCTGCTCAGGTGTACCGACTGCGACGACTTTGCCGCCCGCCTCGCCCCCCTCGGGGCCCAAATCAATCAGCCAATCGGCTGCTGCCAGCACATCGAGGTGGTGCTCAATCACCAGCACGGTGTTCCCCAGCTCAACCAATTTTTGCAGGACACTCAGCAAGCGAGCGACGTCATCGAAGTGCAAGCCCGTCGTTGGCTCGTCGAGAATATAGACCGCTCCGCTCCCCTCGCGAGTCACTAGCTCAGCCGCCAACTTGACTCGTTGAGCTTCCCCGCCTGAGAGCGTTGTCGAGGGCTGACCCAGCTGCAAGTAACCGAGTCCGACTTCATAGAGCGCGTCGAGCCCACTGCGGATCCGCGTCAGGCTGGCGAACTCCTCGCAAGCCTCGGCCACACTCAACTTGAGAATGTCGGCAATCGTTCGCTCGCGGAAACGGACCTGCAGCGTTTGCTGGTTAAAGCGCGAACCGCGGCAAGTTCCGCAGTCGACATAGAGGTCGGGCAAGAACTTCATTTCGACTTTCTTCTGCCCATGCCCGCGACAATCGGGACACCAACCTGCAGAAGAATTGAAGCTGAATCGCTGCGGTCCGTAGCCGAGTTGCTTGGCAAGTTTCGTCGCGGCGAATGTCTTTCGAATTTCGTCAAAGATTCCGCAGTAAGTCGCAGGACAGCCGCGGGGTGTCCGCCCAATCGGCCGCTGGTCGATATTCACCAGTCGGCTCACGGAATCCATCCCCTCCACTTTCCCAATCGCCCGCGTTCCGGAGACTGACCAGCCGAGATGTCGTCGCAATTCAGGCACGAGGACTTCGTGAATCAAGGTGCTCTTGCCGGAGCCGCTGACACCGCAAATCCCAACCAACAAGCCGAGGGGAATATCGACATCGAGTTGTTTCAAGTTGTTGGCCGTCGCACCGCTGATCGCCAGCCTTTGATCGCCGGGCGGGCGACGCTCTCTTTTTCTTACTGCGGGAAGAGTCTCGCCGAGATACCGACCGGTTTTTCCTAAGCCACGAGCGGCAACTTCAGCCGGCGGCCCTTGGTCGACGATTTCACCTCCCTGCCGCCCCGCCTCGGGTCCGATGTCGACCAGCCAATCGGCTGCTCGCATCATCGCTTCGTCATGCTCGACGACGAGAATCGTGTTGCCTGAGTCGCGCAAATCGCCGAGCAAATCGACCAGCCGCTGAGTATCGCGCGCGTGCAGCCCCATCGAAGGCTCGTCGAGGACGAAGCAGACGTTCGTCAGCCCCGCCCCGATGCAACTGGCCAGCCTGACGCGCTGATGCTCGCCGCCGCTGAGCGTCTCCACTGGCCGGTCGAGCGTGAGATAGCCCAATCCCACACGGCACAGGAACTCCAGCCGACTGCGGATCTCCCGCACCAGCGGCGCGGTGATCGAATCGCGGTCCGGTTCGGATCGCCAACTCTCGGCGAACCATTTCCGGGCCAACTCCAAGGGGAACGCGGTCAGCTGGTCAATCGAACGGTCCAGCAGAAAAACGGAGCGGGCCAAATCGTTCAGGCGAGTTCCGCGACAAGCTTCACAGGTCGAGACGACTCGCGCCGCCAGTAATTGCTC
>JBJTQD010000833.1:0-2589 GCA_046075445.1 Planctomycetota bacterium | reverse complement strand
ATATCAACCGGATAAGTCCGCCCCGAGACATGAATGATCGGAGCGGGCTGCCCGCTAGTGTCAGCAAAGTGCTCAGCAAACCGCTGAGTGTCGATCGTCGCCGACGTGATCACCAGATTGAGATCCCGCCGCAGCGTGAGCAGACGTTTCAGATACCCGAGCAGAAAATCGATGTTCAACGAACGCTCGTGAGCTTCGTCGATGATAAGAAGTTCGTAGTTGTCCAGCCAGCGATCGGACTGCGTCTCAGCCAGCAGGATGCCGTCGGTCATCAGCTTGAGATAAGTTCGCTCGTTGGTCTGGTCGGTAAAGCGAATTTTGAAACCGACCTCAGTCCCCAGCGGCGAGCCAAGTTGCTGAGCCAACCGCGCGGCAACACCCCGGGCTGCCAGTCGTCGCGGTTGGGTGTGACCGATCAGACCTCGCTTACCTATTCCCAGCTGTAAAGCGATCAGCGGAATCTGAGTCGACTTACCGGAGCCCGTCTCGCCGCTGAGGACCAGTACTTGGTGCTTGGCCAAAGCCGCTCGAATCTCCTCGCCTCGCTCGGCAACGGGAAGCGAGCTGTCGAGCCGTGGCTGCGGGAGCCGCTCGCTTCGGAGTTGAAGCCGCTTTTGAGCCTCTTCATACGCCGCCAGCCACTTAGCCAACGCGCTGGCTTGTTCTTCCGCCGGTTGACGCCGCAACCGGTCCCGCCAGCTTTGCAGCCGATGCCGGTCGCGCAGCATCACGCTTTGCGAGTCGAATTCCGGAATCAAGGGTGAGGCTGAGGACACTGGCGACAGAGCAAAAAAAGGCGACTTAATCTGCGAACCCGCAGAATTCAGGACTTCGGGCAGGGAGTAATAGTTCGGTTTTAGGTCGCCAAATCGTTTCTGGCGAGGGGATTCGCCGAAAACCGATGGCAAAAACTTGGGGCAGTGTTTGGCCGGCCGCCTACCTTTTGAATTGGCTCAAAGAACTGAAAATTTGTTCACCTTTTTTTCGGCTGTACACCTGTCGCCGTCTCTGGCAACAAGGAAAAGCTTGAAAAAGCCGCGGTTTTGCCTTGTGCCAGCACTTTTGGCGGCGGAAAGATTTTTGCTTCAGGCCAAAGCCAGAGGACCTAACGTGTCCGGGGAAGCCGGATATTGGTCGCCAGCGTTGCTCGCCAAGAGCAGCCGGAAATAAAGACGTTTCCCTTTCGCTGAAAATCCTTTGTCAGGAGCCGCAAAGCCATGTTGGTACTCACCCGCAAGAAGAACGAAAGCATCATTATCGACGGCGGTATCGTGATCGAAGTTTTGCAGATCAGCCGCGACCAAATCCGGATCGGGGTAACTGCCCCTTCGGAAATCAAAGTCCTCCGCAGCGAACTGCGCCCCTTCTCCCAGCAGCAACCGGTTCTCGCCGGAGGGGCTGGTTCTATTGCCGATGGGGCTGGCTCTCTCCCCGACGCCGCACCGCTGGCCAATTTCGTGGCCAGCATCAACGCGGCCAATGGAAATCGACTGCACTGCGTCCGCGAGCCCGACGCCGTCTTCCAAACCAGCAGCCAACAACCATGTCGCCTCAAAATCGCCTTCGCCAGCTAACCAGATCGCTAACCAGTTTGTAGAGCAGGTATCCCCAACTGCTCAGTAGCTGGAGAATCGCGTCCATCGTTCACATTCACCGGGCCGCAGTGAGTGAGTTGCTGGTCGAAAAGTCACACGGCCCTGCGGCTCCGGTTCAATGTATTGTTATGCCCGTCGAGGTGTAGGACATTGCCCAACCGCCCTGATAAGGTTTCTATCCTACCAAACGCTGCCGTCGGCTGAGAATCTGATGGCGTTTTAGTATTGCAATCGATAAGATGATATCGCACTCGCCACCAGAACAATTGCAAGGCTGCCGGTTAGGATTCGTTCGTCAACAGAGCTACCAGACACAAATAAGATTGCAAAGATTACTGCTCCTAGAAGGGACAAAACAGAGCAGACAAAAAGCAGAACGTCGGCAAATCGGGAGTGCATGAAACGATGCAACAGATACCGGTTGAAGCGGTCTTCTATTGCGGCCTTGCAATGCCAGCAGTGAATCGCGTTGTTGCCGTTTGGAGCTGAGCATTTCTCGCAGGTCGGCATTGGAAATCTGGCCTCTCTTGCATAGCGTTAACATTCACCGGTCCGCGACAAGTGACCGTCCATCTGAATACGCCCGGCTTCGCGGCCCCGGTGCATTGCTTTGTTATCCGAAAAACACTCCAATGCTCCACGCCGACACGAATAAAAGGATGACTACAATGGCCGCAAACATAAATGCCAGTTGTGTGAGTATGCGGCGATGTGAAGTCCCGTGTTTCAGTCCAACATAGGTGTTCAACCAGGCGACAAAAAGAATGATGATACAAAACACGTTAAGCGCCGCACCAGTTGGATCGATATAAGCAATCAAAATTCTCTCCGTGTTCTTTCAGCGTGCACTTTCTTCCCGTTCGCGTTCTAAGTGAGATAACTAGGGTTTGGGACTGAAAAGCCTAGCGCGCCGAGGGTTCAGAGCGATTCGGGACAATCGTTCTACGCTTGGCTCGCCGCTAGATCGCTCGTGTGGTGGGTGCGCACCGCGGTT
>JBJTQD010000832.1:0-1218 GCA_046075445.1 Planctomycetota bacterium | reverse complement strand
GTCGCCCCCCCAAAGAAGATCATGCAAACACGAAAACGGATCATGGGGGGCACGGGCGGTTCGACGGAGAACCCTAATTAAGCTCCAAGAGGAGACCGGAGGTCGAAGCATCGGCGAGGTCGGGAGACCTGCGCCGAGCGCAGAGTTTTTTCGAACCCGGGGGCTGGCGCGGTGACTCGCACGACTGCTAGCACTCCCCGCCCCCAATTTCAATCTGTGCCGGTTGAATCGATTGTTTTTCCTTTAACGCCTTTAACATTTATGCCGATGATTCCAATCAGCTGGACTCTCTCGGTAGAGGTGCGCGGTCGTATTCGTTTCGTGCACAGCGCGGGCGAGTGAGTTCAGCTGTCGATTCGCCGCTCGAATTGCGGACGAGCGATCGAATCGAGGACTTTGAGACTGAAAAACAGCGGCACGCTCCTCGAAAGCGTCCGCCGCGAACAAACACATTCTCCCAAGCTGAGAACACGCGCAATGAACAAGTTGGAACGAAATCAACCGCGAAAGCAGAACATGGTCTGGCAAAAAGTTGGTCTCGCCTGTGGCACAGCTCTAACCTGGGCGCTCGGCACCCTGCCAATTTCGGCTCAGGACGTAAAGTTCGACAATCTGCCAGCTAACCAACCCGCGGCCGCTGCACCCGCAGCCCCGTCGCTGCTCAGCCCCGTCCAGCCGGTCAGCTATAACCAACCCGCCGCCGACGGCGCGATGCTCGGCACCGCGACCGTTCGTCTTCCAGCCTCATCTCGCTACCAACTTCGCTGGCTTAATTGCGAGCAATTCGAGAAAGCGCTCATCGATTGCTGGATGGCCAGCCCCATGGCCGAAGCCGTCGATGGCGGCCGCTCGATTCGCGTCTGGATTCCGGGCTCACCAGAAAACGCCTCGATGCTGATCGACCGCGTCAATCGAACGGTCGCTTTCGAGGGATCCGCCAACCAAACCGCGTCGTGGCAAGCCGCGATCATGGCAATCGACAGCATGTCCTACGCCCAAGGTAAGCAGTCGCTGCGTGTCATGGAGCTGAACAAGCTCTCGCCCTCCTTCGTTCGCCAAGTCGCATACGTTGCCTCCGGCCCACAAGATCAGCAACCTGCGCTGCCCGGCCAGCCGCAACAGCCGGAACAAATCCAACGCGCCCTGCCTCTGAATCCACAAGCCGGCGGGCAGATGCCACAAATCTTGACCCAGACCGACCAGCCCGGGCAAGCTGGC
>JBJTQD010000831.1:0-2638 GCA_046075445.1 Planctomycetota bacterium | reverse complement strand
GATCAGATGCTCACTGAAGCGCGACGTCTGCGAATCGAAGCGAACACCGAAGTCGGCACCTACGAAATGAAAAACGTGGTCTTCCCGGAACTGATGGGCGTCGTCCGTCCGATGATGGGGAATATGGCTGAACGCGAGGGGAATTACGCGATGGAAGACGGTTCTCTGACTGTCGTCCAAGCCCCCGGCACCCGTTTGCTCTATCTCAAGGGAACGCCCAAGCGAATCGAGGAATTCAAGAAGGTCGCGGCAATCGTTGACGTGCCGGTACAAAACGACCCAAATCAAAATTTCGAGAAGCCCTACCTGAAAACGTATCCAGTCCCGAACGACCCGACACTTGTTTTCCAGATCCTGAACACGTTGCTGGAAGGCCGCGACGTGAAGCTCGACCAAGACCAGGCAACCGGCGCAGTGGTTCTGATGGGACGCAAAGAAGACCATGACTTGGCCACAATGACCATCGACGAGGTTGTCGGTCAGGCTAACAACTTCGCTCGCTTCGAACTGAAGAATCGGACCGGCGATGAAGTCGTGGAAACGCTGCAAAAGCTTTTCCGCCAAGACCCCGATGAACCGGCGACAAGCGGCCCAATCTTTATCGTTGACGAGATTTCGGACAACTTGATCGTCAAAGCTTCTCCGCAGGAGATCACTTTCATCAAGCAAGTGATTGAACAGTTTGATGTTCCGACCGGAACGACCTCCAGCGGCATCAGAGCTAACACCCGATTGATTCCGTCGACCGACATCGAATCGGAACGAATCCTCTCCGAGTTCGAAACGCTTTGGCCAACTGTGGGCCGCAAGAACCGAATCAATGTGGTGACGCCGACCGACCGCGGTGCAGCCAGCCCACGGCGGCGAGGTTTGCCGACTTACACCCGACCCGACCAAAATGAAACGCCCGAGGAAGAGCGTCTTCCGGCGGAGCGGCCAAACAAGGATAAAGCCGATGAGCCATCGCCACCAGATTCTTCGCCACGGTCCGATGGCGGCAAGCAATCATCATCCTTGAACCGGGACAGCAACGTTCCGGTTTTCTTCGTTTCAGCATCGGTTCCCCCGCAGGAAACCGACACCACGAAGTCGGATACAAAAAAGTCGGACACTAAAAAGTCAACCGACTCGCAAGAAAGCGACAGCGAAGACAAATCGAAATCGACTGGCAAATCGCCCGATTACGTCCCACCGACTCAGCAGCCCAGCGTTCCCAATGCCCCGGTGACCATCCAGATGACTCCATCAGGATTGGTGCTCACATCGGACGACCTCGATGCTTTGGATGATGCCGAACAGCTGATTCGCGAACTGCTCACGGAAAGCTCCGAGCCACAAGTGCCGCAAGTCTTCCAACTGAAGTATCGTCGCGCTGATGAAGTCAAAACCCTACTGGAGACAGTGCTCGGGATCAGCTCGGGCAGCAGTGGCGGCGGTGGCGGCATGGGTGGTATTCCGGGCATGATTGGAAATATGGCCGGAAACATGATCGGCGGAGCCGGTGGTGACTTGCTCAGCGGCTTGCTTGGCGGGGGCGGCGACTCGGGCTCAAGTGGATCGACCACTCTGGAACTCGAGGGAACTGTCACGTTCGTCGAAGATATTCGTTTGAACGTCCTCTATGTGATGGGTGCGACGGAATATGACCTCGACTTGATCACGGAACTAGTTGACTTCATCGACCAACCGGAAGCCCCCCATGCACCGGACTTCGTTGGACCAACTTGGTTGATCAAAGTCAAATATCGCGACCCCGAAGAATTGAAGGGTGTCATTGAGAAACAATACTCGGCGATCCTCACCGGCACCGGTGGAGGAGCAGGTGGCGGCGACCCCGGAGCTCAACAAGCCCAACAGCAAGCCCAAATGATGCAGCAAATGCAACGCGCGATGCAGCAAGCAATGGGTGGTGGCCGCGGCCGCGGCGGTCCCGATGCAGATGAGATGAAGCCCAAAGCGGTCCTCGGAGTCGATAAAGAAAAGTCATACATCTTGGTGACTGGTCCCAAGTTTATTTACGAGCAGATCAACAACCTCGTGATGGAACTCGACGTCAAAGAGTCGCCGGATGATGAAAAAGATCGAAAAATGATCGCCGGTGATGGCACGATGAATCCACGTGACTTGGCAGAGATGCTTAAGGCCATGTATCCGGACAAAATTGACATCGTCCAGCCCGAACAGACCACCTCGACCGGCGCGGCTCCTGGCGCTCGCCCAGGTGGCCAACCAGGCGCGGGTGGTCAAGGCGGTGGACAAGCCGCTAATCCGTTCGCTGACATGCTTCAGCAAATCCAGCAGCGCCAGCAGCAAGGCCGTGGCGGTGGCGGCGGCGGCCGAGGAGGTATGGGCGGCGGAGGCCGTGGGGGCGGAGGTATGGGCGGCGGAGGACGCGGTGGCGGCGGCGGTGGCGGTGCACCAATGACCATCCCATTCGGTGGCGGTGGTAGTGGCGGAGGCCGTGGCGGCGGCGGTGGCCCCGGCGGGATCTTCTAATTCGAACGAGAGTTCGCAGCCAAATAGAACTAGCGAGTTGCTCGCGTTCATTCTGAAGGTAAAAAAAACCCGGCCCTGCGCCGGGTTGTTTTGTTTTGGGACTCATGGGACTCATGGGACTCATGGGACTCATGGGACTCAT
>JBJTQD010000830.1:0-2133 GCA_046075445.1 Planctomycetota bacterium | reverse complement strand
TCTCGCGCGAAGGACTGGCCGCTGCATAAGGCGCCCGCTTCATAGCTCGCCACCGGGACTTCGCCGCCTGCGACCTTCAACAACTGCTCTTCCACCCCAAAAGACTGATGCCCCTCGGCTCGCCAACGTCTTCCCGACTTTGGAAAAAACTGAGTGAAATCGCTTAGGGCAACTCTAACGATTATCTGGTTTGGGTTAGCTCGATAAGCAGAAACTACTGGGAAAAATACACAGTCTAGGTGACTACTGAGCGATAAGGTTTAGGTGGCTTGGACTGATCACCAAGCCTTAACGCGCGCAATTTCTATTCATATGAACCAACGCAAGCCCACATCAGAACGCCTCAAATGGCTGGCACGGCGCGTCCGCGGCTTGTACCGTTTGCTGCGCGCTGAATTTGCCTCGAAGACGGGCAAGGAGCATTGCGGAATCTTCGTCCAAGAGCTCGAACCTCGCGTCCTCTACGACGCCTCGCCATTGGGAGCAGCGTTCCCAAGTGACCCAACCGAGCCACCCGAACTACCCGATTCAACGCTTTACCAAGACGCGGACCTGAGCTTGCCCTTCGCTTGGACAGCCAACCCGCTGGCACCCGAGTTTTGGGACGAGCCCCCGCTGCCACTTCCGCAAGAACAAAACACACTGTCGCTTCCGCCCGCCGAGTCGGTAGAGCTGATCGCGATTGACACGCGGCTGCTCAATCAAGAATCGCTCCTCGACAACTTGATGGCGCTGGATGACGGTAGTAAGTCGATCGAAGTGATCGTGATTGACCCGGAAACCAACGGAATCAATCTGCTGAGCGAGCGGCTGAAGAACACACGGAATGTCGGCGCCGTCCATCTCATCGCTTTGCAGGACGCCTCTGGAACACACCTCGGCCAGTCCGATTTGGGACCAGACGCCATCTCCGGGTTGAGCCCAACGCTGACGCTCTGGCGACAAGCGCTCGATCCCGATGCGAGCGTGCTCCTTTATGGCTGGTGGGAGCAGACTGGCTCCTCGACGCTCCGTTTGGCTGAACAGACATTGCTCTGGAGCGAGCCGGGAATCGAAGACGGTCTCTCGATTTTTGGATTCACCGACCAAGCACCGGCCGACTACCTCTATCTCGATGAGCCGGCCGAAAAGCCGTTGGCGCAACTTGAAACCGACCTCGAAAGCCTGCTGGGCGTCAGTTCCGAGTTAACCACGGGCTGGCTGGATGTGCCGAAGCTATCGGTCACCGGGGCAGCCTGGTCGGGGGCTTTCGAGCCGGTTCGAGACGACTGGAGCGACCTCCCCTCGCAAACCGTTTCAATCAACACCATCGAAGCCGCTGTAAACGACGCGGCTCCGGAGCCGCGTCGGGAACTGGTTGTCATCGATAGCCGCCTGCCCGACTTTGCCCAGCTCCGGTCGCTGTGGGAATTGGCCTCCAGCGACGATGTGATCTACACCATTCTGACGCTGGACTCGGCCAGCGATGGGCTGCAATTCGTCACCGATTACTTGGCTCAGTCACGGGAATCGTTCTCAGCGATTCACCTTGCAACTCACGGTTTCGCCGGAGGGCTCTCCCTGGGAACCACGACACTCACCTCGGGCAGCCTGTCGCAATTCGCCGATGAGTTGAGCGCTTGGCAATTGAATCTGACCGCCGACGCCGACCTCTTCCTTTACGGCTGCTATATCGCGGACGGGTCAGGTGGAGAACTGTTCGTTGATAACCTCAGCCGCTTGCTGGGCCGGGATGTAGCGGCGAGCTCGAATGCGACGGGCTCGAGCTTGCTCGGTGGCGACTGGAAGCTGGAATACCAAGTCGGCAGTGTTGCCGACCAGACCATGCTGTACGGCCAGCTGAGTGATTCGTGGCAGCACTTGATGTTGACCTATACCGTCCGCGACGAATTCACGACTGCCGCTTGGACCAACAACAACGGGACCAATAACTGGACAGCAGCGTGGAGTGAAACGGACGCGGGTGGTGCGGGAGCGACTACGGGCGATGTACAAATCAGCGGCGGTCAGCTTCTCTTCAAGCCGGGATCGGTCACCAATGTGCTTTCGCGGCAAGCGAATTTGTCGGGTGCCTACTCCGCCACGCTGACGTTTTCATACGACAGCACGCTCGACAACAATGCTACCGCGACC
>JBJTQD010000829.1:0-3353 GCA_046075445.1 Planctomycetota bacterium | reverse complement strand
GCTGCCGATCAACAAGACGACCCCCGAAGCGATCGAACACTTCCGTCGCGAGATTCGGACACAAGCCAAACTGGATCACCCCAATCTGGTCCGCGCCTACGATGCGGGCGTCGACGGGAATGTGCACTATCTGGTCGTCGAATACGTCCCGGGTTTCGACTTGCGACGGCTCGTGCGAAGCAAAGGCAAGCTCTCGGTCCACCAAGCAGCCAGCCTGATCAAACAAGCAGCCGAGGGACTCGCGCATGCTCACGCCCGCGGACTGATTCACCGCGACATCAAGCCGGGCAATATCCTCGTCACGCCCGAAGGCGTCGCCAAGCTCTCGGACTTGGGACTCGCCTACTGTTTTGAGGAAGGGAGAGATCCGCGTGCGGGAAAAATCGTGGGCACCGCCGACTATCTCTCGCCCGAACAAATCAAATCACCCAACGATGTCTCCGAAGCGAGCGATATCTACTCACTCGGCTGCACGCTCTACTACGCCGTGACCAGCAAAGTTCCCTTTCCAGGGGGAACGACGCGAACCAAAGCCAAACGGCACTTGGACGAAACGCCTTGGCATCCGCGCCGATTCAACGACGAAGTCAGCGATGAGTTCGTCGATTTGATCGGCGACATGATGGAGAAGAACCCCGCTGAGCGGATTCAAAACGCCTTGGAGGTCGCGGAACGACTTTCGCCTTGGGCCCGCAGCGAATCACTTCAACTGCGTTCGACTGACGAGCGTTCCCGCTGGATGGCTGCTCCGGTGCCTAGCGGTGATCAAGACACCGACCCGAACGATGCGGTTGAAATTGCCGGCAACGATCTCAGCGGCGCCAGCGAGACCTCCCAAGGCTCATTCGCCGGCCAGCAGACAGAAGCGTCGCAGCGGTCGTCCGTTACCCCCTCGCTCCCTCCCGATGCAGCGATCCCCACCAGTGTCGTCAAGCAATTCAAGCAGGCTCGGCGACTCGATAACGATCCCATTCTGGTCAGTCTTGGAACAACCATTCTGATGACGGTGATCTTCGGTGCGATCGGAGTCTTGATTGGCTTTGTGCTCGGCTACTGGTTCCCTAGGACCTAAGCTCACTCGACCGCAGTATTCTCTTTCGCTGATTTCTCGCCGACGAACAAGCTAGCCAATTTATTGATCGGATTGTTTGTCTTGTTTCCCGGGATTCGTCTTGAGCGGGTCCACGCGAAATCCGATCGACTTGACTTCCGAAATCTCTTTACAGTTTTTCGCTTTGCGGGCATTCGCCTGCTTGTCGGGCTGAGGGTTGACCAGCACCTCTTCGCTCGGGTCAATCGTTGCGACTACCAACCACTCGCTATCGGGCAGCAGCGGC
The DNA here is from genome assembly GCA_046075445.1 of Planctomycetota bacterium. Lineage (GTDB taxonomy): Bacteria > Planctomycetota > Planctomycetia > Pirellulales > Pirellulaceae > BJ22. Next base: position 2,016 of record JBJTQD010000829.1, on the reverse strand, counting down.
GCCGCGTTTTGCTCAATCTCGGCAATCAGATATTGGTCCGTACCCAGAAGTTGGAAGGTTGCCGTATCAACGCCCGCCAGTCGCGGACTGGTGCCGGGCTGAAGGGCAACGCGAACAAACAGAACTAGTGTCTGCGCAGACTCTCCCTTCAGCGAAGCCCAAGCTTTGCGATTCAGTTCAGCTGATTGTTCGCGGTCGAGTGAAAGCAGCGTCGCATTGATTCGGCCCGTCCAATGCGTGACCTGCTTGGAGAGGAGCTTTGAGTCGTCTGGAAAAAGCCGCCTCGCGCGGAGCAACTCGCGGGCTTCCCGCCAAGCGACCAGCGCTGCGGGCAATTCAGCTGGTTGTACTCCCTCCTCGCCCGGCAACCAGCCGAAGGCTTCGCACGCAAACGCCGCGTCGGCCAGTCGCTTGGCGAGCGGCTCCGCCTCGTGACCGGCAGGGAAGGGCGATGCGCCGGGGCCTGAGTTTGCAAGTGTCTCGGCAGGACTCGGTTCACTCGTGGTCGAGGCTTCGGCATTGGTAGTCGCTGGTTTAGATTGTCTCGTCAGCGCGCTCAGCGGGCCGGCTGGTTCTTTCGCTTGCTTGAGCAACTCAAAGACCAGCTTTGCCTCGGAGATGAACTGGCCGCCTTCATGCTTGATGCCTGTGTTCACACCCGCCAAGCGGCCATCATCGGTAAACAGCCCGGCTCCTGCACCGCTGCTCAATTGCAATTGGTGCTGCGGCCAGTACGGACTCAAGTCAAGTTCCCGCCGCTCAATCTGCTGCCGAAGTGCAGTAGGAAACTTCTCCGGCGAGCTTTCCTTTATTTTTGTTTCGGTCAGCCAGCCAAACCGTTCGGGGCCGATTGCCGCTGACTGGATCAGTGCACGGCCCGGCACGAGCAGTTTGTCGCTCGGCTGCAAGCCGCTGACGACATTCACCAAGCGGCGGTTGATCTGCAGCAGCGCCAAATCATGAACGCGATCAACCGCCAAAACGCCGCGCACTTCGTCCTTTAAGGCATCCGAAGGTAATTCGGCCAGCGGGTCGCTCGGTGCCGGGGCGGCAACAATCGAAGTCGCACCTTCGACCGCCGCGAGGCTGGTCACGAGATAGCCTCGCGAATCGAGCAGCAGACCAGAGATCGTGCGCTCGGAATCTGATTTTTTGACAACCAGCCGAAAGACGTAGGGATGCAGCTGAGCCCAAAGCTTTTCCAAATCGCGACGGCCGACTGAATCAAGTTCGCCCCAAGCGATCGGCTTTTCCGAGAGCGGATCGGGGGCGACGACTTTGTCCGCTTCGCCCGACTCTGCCTCAGCGGGAGGACTGCCATCGACTGACTTTTCTTTTGCTGAGTTATCTTCCGCGGGAGGAGCTTGCTTCTGCTGCTCGGTTTTCGATGTGGAGTTGTTTTCAAGTTCTGCCTTCGCACCCGCAGCCTGAATCTCAGTTGAACCAGCGGTTTCTTGCTTCGGGTTGGAGTTCAGCAGGAACAAAATCGCTGCGAGGGAGACGGCGGTGAACGCCACGAGCGCTGCGGCCATCCAAAGTCGCGTTCGAGCTTTGCGTTTGGACAGTTCCTCAAGCAGGTTATCGGTCGGAACACTTGGTCGAGTCTCCAGCGCGATGTTCGGGGCCGACTCGAGCGGCGTCTCCTCGGAATGTTCCGGCTGACGGCCAGGAATTGGGACGCGAGTCGGCGGCGGAAGCAAGCTCTCGGGGCGACGATTGACCGGGAGCGGTGCCGGCGGGGGAAGAGGTTTGGCCGATGATTGCGGGGGTTTCTCAGCCGGAAGCTCCGGTGATTCAGTGGGGGCCGTTTGATTTGAGTCTTTGGCGGTCTCGCCTTTGGCAGCCCTCCAGTCCCGTTTGCGCATCAAGCGGAGTTGCCGACCGCATTGCGCGCACTGGACTTGAGCCTGTGCCTCGACCAGCGCCGGATCCAGCTGCGCACCGCAGTGCGGACAATCGACTCGCTTCACGGACTGTACTCTTTCACCGAACCATACCCCCTTCGTTCAGCTTGCC
>JBJTQD010000828.1:0-3877 GCA_046075445.1 Planctomycetota bacterium | reverse complement strand
GCGACGGCGTTCGCGCGGTGCGCGCGCAGAAGCGCCATGTCGCGCGCGTTGTAGCGGACGCCTTCTTCCTGCTTGAACGACGCGTCGTGCTCTTCGTCGACGAGCACGAGACCCAGGTCGGGCACGGGCGCGAAAATCGCCGAACGCGCACCGATGGCGACGCGAACGCGACCCTCGCGCAGGCTCGCGAGCTCCCCGGGATTCTCGATGGTCTCGACCTCAAGGTGGAAGAGTCTACCCGAGAAAACACCAAGTATTGGGTCAAGGCCACGGATTTGGAGCAAGTCACAGCGTTGGTGCTGACCTCGCCCGAGGCTGTCTCTCGACGCATGTTTATTTTGCAGGGACGTTTGATTGGCGACTTTCAAATTCCAGTCTCTGACGCGCCTTCCGCTTCTTTGGAGAAATTCGCCAAGCTGTCGGGAGTTACCCCCAAGGTTTGGGACATTGAATTCCAGGTACATCAATTCCGTCAGGCTCTCCGCAATGCACTTGCTCAGAGTTCGTTTGACGACCAGTTGATGCCCAAAGTCTCTTGGTATTACCTGGATGAAGCCTACGTTGATGGATTTGCGCCCTACCGGATGGCTCGCGACTTGTTTGTTCTTGGCCGATTCGATTCGGACCTGAACAGCAACAAGCTGAACGCGATCGAGATGTTCTACAATTTGATTTATTCCGACAGAACGATCGACAACCTCAGCCTTAACCGCGACTTGCTCGCTGGTCTAGGGATTTTGCAGGAGAAGGGCCAAAGTGCGGCAGAGTTCCAGAATCGATTGCGAGACGTTCAGCAGCAAATGCGTTTAGTGCGTCGCGATGCGGGCGTGTTCTTGTCGCAAAGCCACTTCGACAACGGCAATCCAAGCGCCGCCGCCAACTGGTTGACGCGGATGCGGGATCGCGATGATACGGAACGCTGGATGCCGACCATCGAGTACGTGCTCGGTCGGGCAGTCGAATCCCGGCGGGAATACGACGAAGCCGTAACGCTGTACAAGCGAAGCGCAGCAGCCCAGTTTCATGGAGACTTGGTGCGAGCCCGATTGCTATCGGAACTGGCGAAGAGCGGCAGCCCAAAGCCGTAATCTAATTTCTCGCGGCCAATCGCTTTTGATTAAATCGCTAGTGAGAGCGGCTGACCAGTCGTTTCATTTCGCGGACGGCTTCGGTCAGGCCGACGAAAATGGAACGCGAGATGATGCTGTGTCCGATGTTTAGCTCCCGGATCTCGGGGGTAGATGCGATCGGCACAACGTTTGCATAAGTCAATCCATGTCCCGCATCGACCGCCAGTCCCAGCTTGGCGGCGTGGCTTGCCGCTCTGCGAATCTTCTCAAGCTCCTCGTGTTCTTGCGGCGTCTTGACTGCGTGCGCATAACTTCCGGTGTGCAACTCGACCACCGGTGCGCCGAGCTTCGCGGCCGCTTCGATCTGGCGGGGATCGGGATCAATAAAGAGACTGACTTGAATCCCGGCTGCCGCCAGAGTTCGATTGGCTTGGCTGACTCGTTCAAAGTTTCCGGCTACATCGAGTCCGCCTTCTGTGGTTACCTCTTCCCGCTTTTCTGGCACGAGGCAAACTTGGTGCGGCTTGACTTCGGTCGCGATTGCCAGCATTGATTCGGCACAGGCACATTCGAGGTTTAATCGGACGGTTACGGTTTCGCGTAGAAGCCGAAGGTCGCGGTCTTGGATATGACGGCGATCTTCCCGCAGATGAATCGTAATTTGGTCTGCGCCGCCGAGTTCGGCCGCCGCCGCTGCCCAGACCGGATCGGGCTCGTAAGTCCGGCGGGCTTGGCGAACGGTGGCAACGTGGTCGATATTAACTCCGAGTTTTGGCATATCGTTGTCTGTTTGCGATGGAATTGGAGTTGATTGCCGGGCTTCGAGCGGCATCTGCTTTGATTGGAACCTCTGGACCCGCGAATTTTCAAGCTGGAATCACAGCCCGAGCAGCTGAAGTCGCTTGATTTTAGACATTACTGGGGGAGTTGAAAGTCTGTTTCGATTCTCGTTCCGCGGTTGTCTGCGGTGGTGACATGAATTTCGGTTTCCTCAGGGAGGTCGCGACAAGCACGCTCGGCGACCTTAGCCGCCTCTTCAGTCGAAGGAAAGATGACTCCGATAGTTGGTCCCCAAGAGCTTTGGACCACCGCTTCGGCACCTGCCTTGCGAAATCGATCGACCAAGTCCGCGACCGCCGGGCTGCAAAAGATCCCGGTTTGAATTTTCTCAAAGATCCGCCCGCTGCGGATGCCGAATTCCCATGTTGCCTTAGCGAATTGCTTGAAGTCGGAGCGGTCAATCCCGGGAAGGATCCCGCCGCGTAGGAGTTCCAGCATTTCCTGCCGCAGTCCAGCGTGCCGCTGGATTTCCCGCTCGAACGCATTGAGTTCGGCCCCTCCGTGCAAGCCGGGCGGATGGGGCAGGGTCACGAGCAGGATCGGCCATTCGGCTGGAAAGCTCACGCGTTGGCTTTGAGACTTATCGGGTTCACTCGTGGTTCGTCCCCAATCGATGACAAGTCCACCCAGTTGAAAGCCCATCGTACCGATCACGGTCCGTCCGGCTCGACCGAGTTTCAGCGCGACTTCCAAAATGTCAGCTTCGGAGAGTTTGTTGACCACGTGTTCGATTTTCAATGACTCGGCATGTTCAAAGATCTGCAGACTAAGGCCAACAGCTAAGGCGAGTTGGGTGCCGGAGCCGAGCCCGATGTGTTCGGTGGGCGCTTCGATCACATTCAGATCGAAATGTCGAGGCGAGGTCGTCTCCTGATCGAGCCAACGCTGGGCGAATTCGGCAGCACGCTGCGCGTTCACTCCATGAAATTTGTTTTCCTTGCACGGGTGCAGACGCACTGTCGTCCGCGGTTGGTTGAGCATGATTCCCGCGCCGCCAAAAAAGCTGGCGCATCCGTCTGGGCCGGGGATCAATCCCAGGTGCAGTCGAGACGGAGCAGAAAGAATCACGGTTGTCGGAGTCATTGAGCGTCATCCGTGCTGCTGGCTGCTGGCTCACTCGAACCGGAATGAGTGGTTTCGTGTGCGTTGACGAAAGTCTGGAGAACTTCGAGCGCGAGTCGTTCGCGAGAGCTACCCGTTTTATCGCATAGACGCTCGGCGGTTTGAAGAGCGAGTTCGATCTCGGGGAGCGGGAGGAAATCGAGTCGGGAGACCATGACGGCGGCTTCAAGGATGGCATGTTTGGCCCGATTAAAGCCCCCGAATTCGGGGCCTCGCCCAGAGGCGACGATATTCGCTTTGACGGTCGCTCGATTTGATGATTGATCAACGAAGCCGCATTTGAACTCGTGCCAAGAGCAAGCAGCGGGAATGACCCAGCCTGATATCTGCGTCGCTTGCTTGAGGTGCGGTGGCTCGACCCAGCGTTTGGTGACTGCTTGGGCGATTAGAAGAGCATCGTCGGTTAAATGGAACACACCCATGGGGCGGGCAAGGAGGTTCGCGAGTGTGCGCGAGCCGACGAAGGGGCGGAATTCAATCGTTTGCCGAGGTAGGTCCAGTACGGGACCCATTGGGCTGATGTTTGCCTCGCCATTGGGGTCGAGCGTAGTGACGATTCCCTCAATGATCATCGGCTTTCGGAACCTTTCGAGAATGCCCCGACGACGTTCTCCGATTCGGGAACTGGGTTAGGTTCAAGGCCCGCGCGGCGAAGAAATCTGGCGAGTAACTCATAACCGTGCTCGGTCAAAATCGACTCAGGGTGAAATTGCCAGCCGAACGTTGCGTGCTTGAGATGCTCAACGGCCATCACCATTCCGCCTTCCAACCAACCAGTCACCTGCAGTTCGGCAGGCATCTTTGTTGGCTCTGCGACCAGACTGTGGTAGCGGGCAACGCGGAGC
>JBJTQD010000827.1:0-2848 GCA_046075445.1 Planctomycetota bacterium | reverse complement strand
CCTGCAGTCGTAACGCCTCCTTTCGGCAAATTTCGTATTTGCGCTGAGCCGAACCGGGGGCTCGCGCGAAGCCCCGGTTCAGCGGTGAAAACAACCTGCGCTGGGCGATGGTCTCCCCCCGACCACGTCCCGGTTCGGTCTGCCGTTGTTGCGCGAAAATTTGCGTCAGCGTCGAACCGCCTGTGCCCCCCGCTGGATTGTTAATTGCCCCCGGCTGAGAAGAAGGAATGGCAGCCTAGAAGAAGGCTCAGCTGATTTTATCTTGGCTTTTATTTAACTGCCCCGCTTCTGACGACTGCAGGCTGTTCGAACAAATCTCGGCGAATCGGCACTAAGCCAAAGATCCCCCCAAAAAATACGGGAACTATTTTCGATTCCCGGCGTCTCTCTACCGACTGCTTGGCATAAAATTCCCAGCAGTGTCGAAGAAAGGATTGTCGGTAACCTTACGCTTTGGGAGCGAGTACCATGTGTCATTCGGCCGCTCGAGCAACTCAGTTGCACTTGTTAATCTCCGCCAGCTTATTGGCGCTTCTGCTTTGCCTCGTCTGCCCAGTCATCGGGCTGGCACAGGGCTTTCTCATTCCCGACCATCCACGACACATTCATCCATTACCTCGCCCTTGGCTCCCACCACCTCCGCAAACTTATGCTTTAAAAGAGTTGACGGTTGACGCGTCGATCAAACAACAAGTTGCAACAACCCAAGTCACGCAAGTATTTCAAAACACGGGATCGGAAATAATCGAAGCCTGTTTTGTCTTCCCACTCCCCTATGATGGCGCCGTCGACCGCCTCACCTTCCTAGTCGATGGAAAAGAATACGACGCGAAACTACTTCCCGCTGCCGAAGCACGGAAGATTTACGAAGACCACGTGAGACGGGCACAAGATCCAGCTCTCCTTGAGTGGATCGGAACTGGAATGTTTAAGACCAGCGTCTTCCCGATCCCGCCAGGAGCAACCCGCACGGTCCAACTCCGTTATTCGCAACTGCTGCGTCAAGACAATCGACTGACCGATTACCTCTTCCCGCTGGCAACAGCCAAATACACCGCCAAGCCGCTCGACAAACTTTCCCTTCGCGTTGCGATTGAGGCTGCCGAACCGCTGAAGAACATCTACAGCCCGACGCATACTGTCTCTGTCTCACGCGATGATGACCGCCACGCGGTCGTGCAACTGAGTTCCGCGAATGCTGTACCCAACACCGACTTTCGCCTGGTTTACGATTCAGCACCGGGCAATATCGCGGCTAGTCTCTTGAGTTACTGGCCGGCTGATGAAAGCGAGGGCTATTTTGTCCTACTCGCTGCTCCAGACATCAAGGCAACCAGCGACCAGCCCGTGCGAAAAACGGTCATCTTCGTTGTCGACCAGAGCGGCAGCATGAGCGGCGAGAAAATTGAACAAGCTCGCGAAGCGGCGAAATTCGTGGTCAACAATCTTCGCCCCGACGATCAATTCAATATTCTCCGATACGAAAACGATGTCACGCCCTTTGCCCCAGAACTTCAACGCTTCGACGACAACTCCCGGGGCAACGCTATCGGCTTCATCAACGGAATCACATCCGGCGGTGGCACCAACATTGACGGAGCACTCACTGCCGCAACCCAACAGGTCAAGGAATCTCAAACGCCCTCCTACATCGTGTTTCTCACCGATGGCCTGCCAACTGTGGGTGAGATCAACGAGTTGAAAATTGCCGAGAACATGCGGAAGAACAACCAGCATGGCTCACGACTAATCAGCTTCGGAGTCGGTTACGACGTCAACGCCCGTTTGCTCGATCGCCTCACGCGTGAGAATCGTGGCCAGAGCGAATACGTAAGACCAAATGAGAACATCGAAGTCGCCGTCTCGCGTCTTTTCAGCAAAATGTCCGCTCCCGTTTTGACGAACCTGCAGCTGAATTACGACTTCCCTCAGAAGTCAGCCGAATCAGGTCCAGCCGTAGATCGAATTTACCCCAAGGACGTGCAAGACGTCTTCGCCGGCTCTCAATTGGTTCTGATCGGTCGCTATCGCCAACCAGGTTCAGCGACGATTCGGCTGAAGGGACAAGTCGGGTCTCAAGAGCAGAGTTTGGAGTTCCCGGTCGATTTCGCAGCCAAGGGTGGCAGCCAGTCGTTTGCCTTTGTCCCGAAACTCTGGGCCGCAAGGCGGATCGGCGAGTTGATTGATCAACTCGACCTAAACGGACGGAATGAGGAACTGGTCAAGGAACTCGTTCAGCTCTCAACTAAGCATGGCATCATGACCCCCTACACTTCATTCCTCGCGGACGAGAACTCGACGGTCCGGCAACTGACCGACTTCAACGGGAATTGCCTGATGACGCGAGATAACCTCATGGCTCTTGAGCAAACGGTTGGAGCCAGCGGAGTTGGCCAGCGCGCGGCCAAGCAGATGTTCAAGGCGACTGATAATCTGGCTCGATCGAATCCGACTTTTGGAGCTCCGGGCTTAGAGGGCGCCCCATCGGCAGGCGGTGCTCTGCAAACCGCTGGAGGCGGGCCTCCAGATTTCGCGGTCGAAGGACAACCTCGGCAAGGTTGGCAAGGCCTCCGTCAAATCGGCAATCAAACACTCTACAAACGTGGCAAGAGTCTCGTTGCCGAGAATTGCGTCGAGGTAGATTTGGAAAAAGAGGCCAGCAACATCGTCCCAGTGAAGCGCTACTCACCCGCGTATTTTGAATTGGTCGCTGCGAATACCGTGGAAGAGAACCAACTCTTCGCCGAACAGTCGCCCGACGAGGCACTCGTCATCAAGCTGCGAGGAAAAGTATACCGAGTCGAGTAGCTTGGGCACGACCCTTCAGCATTGTTCGATCGCGGGGCCG
>JBJTQD010000826.1:0-11419 GCA_046075445.1 Planctomycetota bacterium | reverse complement strand
GGTCCTCGCGCCAGCCCCCCGGTTCGGCCGCACTCAACGACGAGAAACCTTTCCGCTGGTTTTCTTCGTGGGCCACTTCGCCCAAATGATTTGCTTGGCCGCGGGCACTTCGCTTCCCTTGTTAATCGCCCGCTGAAAATAAAGAAACTCAGCTTTCTTGACCCAGTCTTTGCTGAAGTGCTCACTATTCCAACGCTCAACCAGTGCCTCGAGCACCCGATAGTGCATCGCATCAAAAGCAGCTTGGCCCGCCTTACTCAACGGCTGATCAGCTCGCGGCGAAATATTCGAAAGGTAACGCCGCCAAGGCTGTGCCGATCCCCACTGAAAAACCTGCTCGCGACTTGGCTCGAAATTCGGCAAACGGCCAGTGACGAGGTCAATCCGTCTGCCATCGTTCAGCTCTGCATCAATCGCATAGTAAGGATTTTCCAGCGGTGGCTCGCCAAACATCGTGTATTCCTGAACAAACATCGTCCAACGGCCCAGCTCATGCAGCCCCTGTACGATGGTGGAAGCTGCACTCTTCGGCAATGCGTTTGCAATGTTGATCAGGAACATGAAGACAAGCATCGCTCCCGCCAAATAACGAAGCCAGCGGTCTGTCTCACTCAACTCTTTGGTCAATTTCGGTTCGCTTAAATCGTCAAGCATTCGCCTCTGGGGCTTAGTCACCCAGTCCCAAAACGAAGCTGGCAGAAACATTAACCAGCAACTCGCCGCGGCAATCGAGAAAATTCCGATCGAATAAACCGCACCGATGCCCAGATGAAACAGCCAGTAGCATCCCAGCATCGCCATCCGCCAAAAGTTGATCCGCCAGGGTGTCAGCAAAAACAGCGGCGCGGCGAGTTCCATCGCTAACGTACCCCAGGTGATCAGCGGCAAGGCCCAAGAGAACCGCTGCAAAAGGTAGCCCGCAGGCTTGAGATAGAAGTCATACTGCAGACACCAGTTCAGCGCGTCGCCTTGGAGCCAGTAAGAGTTGCACTTCGCGACTCCGGCAAAAAAATACATCACCACGACTTGAAGAATCAGACCGGCACTGGCTAGTGAACACCAAGTCTGCTCCGCACAGTTTCCCGGAAACTCGCCCAGCCCCCTGCGACTCCGCTGCCAAGCCTCCCAGCTGAATCGGGCGCCCATCGGCAACAGACAACACCAAGCGACTAAATTTCGTATCAACACGTCGCCGCCAGTGTTAGTGAGCGGATTTCGGGCCTGCACGGACCAGAACAACACCAACAGCAATACGCTCGCCACTCGAACCCGGTATCCGATCAGAAACGCAATCGCCGCGACTGCCTGCAACAGCAATAGAGCCGAAACAAAGGTCGGCTCGCCACTTAAACGATAGAGCGACCAGTAACTCGAGTCGTATAACTTCCCAAAAAGCTCGAGCGGCAAAACGCCTCGGTCGCTCAACAGCATCTCCGCATGCGGCCAGCGGTAGTAGAAGATATCCAGCAGCGCAACCAGCCCCAGTGCAATCCGCAGCGCACCAAGCGATCGCAAGTCGAGCGTAAAGAGTTTGCGAACCAATTCCCTCATGGTTGGTATCTCTGGTCCGTAAGCGACTGCGTTTGGCTCGCTTCTAAAACGACTCAAGTTACACTGGGTCCGGGAAACGCACCGCTGCTGATACTGAATACCCGACCCTCGCGGCCGGCGCACTACTTTGTCGTTGCCAGTTAGCAGCCCAATGAAGCAACCGCTCAGCTCACCTTGGTCGGTGCGTTGCCAGCTTTCAATGTATCGCCCGTCTTGAGCAACTCTACCGGTTTGTTGCAGTTGACGCTCAAGCGCATCCGCAGTGCCCAGCGTCCCTCGCGGTCAGCTTCGACAATGAAGTGCGGCTGGACGACAACGGACTGATGCACCAGTTCGAATCCTGCTTCAGAGCCATTTACCGAGTGAATCGGAAAAGTCCAAATCGCTCCGGGTCGGTCCCATTCCAAGCCGATTTCGAGACCGAGCCACTGGTCGGTCAGGCGCAGGTCGCGCTGAGCTTGCAGGTCCAGTCGCTCACCGAGGTGCCCCCGGCGCTGACGATCGCTGCCGGTCGAGAAATAACGATCGCCTTGCCCTTCCGGCAATCCTGAGAAATTAAATTCGACTCCAAAGTGGAACCGGCTCCCTTGCGGTAAGCCCTCGAGGAGATAGGCAATTTCCAGCTCAGAACTGCGTTGGTTCAGCGTCACGCCCTTGGTCAGCTTCAGCGGAACGCCCCAGGCATTCCCTTCTCGCTCCAGCATGACTTGGATGCGCTCTGGATTGCGACGAATCGTCGCGCGGTAACTTCCTTCAGAGAAATCGCCGCGTTCCACAACGCGCCCCGAAGCGACCGCCGAAAGCGAAACGTTTTCGTCCCAGAAATGATCGACCAAGCTCTTTCTCAGCCGCTGGTCGTAGTTCAGATACTCGTTAAGGTCGTTTCGCTTGAGCACGATCCGGTCGTGAATGCTGGCCGCTTCACCATCGGCTTGCTGGTGACCTTTGAGGACTTTGGCATGATAGGCTTCCTCGCGGCGCTGCATCGTCGCCAGCAGATTATGCCCATTTGCTCGCACGTCCAACTCGTAAATCTGACCACCCATCTGCGGCGAGATCCAAGTCGTGAGCGATTCATTGGCGAGCCGAATTTCCTGCAGGCCGTCGAAGTTGTAATCGTCCGCGACGCCTTCGATCCAGCTCGGCTTCTGTCGGCTCCAGCGCTCGATCACCTCTTCGGCGAGAATCAGATTTTGGTAAATCGCATTGCGCAAATGCGGCAGATAAACGCCACCAAACGCCCCGTGCCAGTACGCGCAGTTGCACTGCCCCTGATAAAGATACTTGCGAGCGACGTCGAGCGTCTCAGGCGGGCACTTCTCCTGCTCAGCTTGCTGCACCAGCGAGCTGACATACATCATCCGCGAGTACATTTCGTTGGACTCGGGATACTTCACCTTGAAGTTGCGCCAGAAACCGCCCCGAATGAACCGCTTGAGCGATGCCCAGCCCGGTTGCTGCTCAAATTCATGAACCAGCGATTCGTATTCGTTTTGCTTGGAGACCGGCAGCGCCCACTCAGTCATCTCGCGGTAACTCGCGTCGGGCAAGTAGATTTTGCCCCGCGGCCGAGTCGACTGAATCGTTTCCGCCAGAGTCGAAGCCCGCAGCCAATCCTGATTTTCCGTCAATAGCGTGAAAAATCGCTCCAGCCAACCTTCTTCGTAAACGTGCCGCTTCGTATCGGGCCAAGTCCCGAACTTCTCTCCATCGTCGCCGAAGACCAACACGGCTCCCGGATGGGCTTCACCAATCGAGCGGCAATACTCAATCGTCTCCCACGGATCGGCAAATGGAATCAGGTAACGCAACCGCTCGCTACCCGGGAAAACGCGAACAACCCGCCCTTGGTCTTCGGTGATGTAGTAGCCGTACAGCTCGTCGTCGTTCAGCCCCGCGCAGCGGAAGTGATAGTCGTCGAGTATCGTGTACTGAATTTCCGCAGCAGCCAGATCCGCGGTCAGCGCTGATTCCCAGACGCGTTCCGGGATCCACATGCCGCTGACCTTGCCACCGAGTCGCTGCTCCAGCCAATGTGTGAAGCTGGTGATTTGGCCGACGCGGTCGCGAGCCGGAATCATCGTCAAGATTGGCTCATAAAAAGCGCCGCCAACGATCTCAACTCGCCCCTGCGCAACGAGCGCCGACAGACGGTCGAGGTACTCAGGGTGATTTTGATTCAGCCACTGCATCAAGCAGCCGCTTGTATGGAGCGAAATCCGAATCGCTGGGAACTGTTCAAACAGATTCAGAAACGGCAGGTAGCTGTCCTGATAGGACGCCTCGAAGACGTTGTCGAAATTGCCGATCGGCTGGTGGTTGTGCAGAACCAGACAGAGCTGAACAAGAGGCGTTGAATTGCTCATGAGCGCGAGGGTTGGACTGAGTTTGGCGCGGACGACACGATTATCCGCTTTATCGTCTTAAACGGCCCCCACAGGCTATCATCTGCCTGTCGCAGGGACTAGTCAAAATGTATCGCTGAATTCAAGATTCGAAGCTCCTGCGGTGAAGCAATTCACCTTCTCTCAATGGCAAAGTTTATCTAGCCGGAAAAGTTTGCCAGAAGTAAGAAGGGCACCACCAAGCGGCACTAACGAAGAAAGCATGGAATAAGGAAGAGAGCGAACCACTGATGAACGCTGATGAGAAGAATGGGGAGAGGCGGTTAGTTATCTCAACCTTTTTACGGCCGCTTCGGGGGCGACGGCGTTGACCCAGATCTCAGTGCCTAGCTCATAGCCGGCAATCTTGGACAAGCGCGGAGAAATTTCGATGAACCAGTGGTCACTCGCCGCATCAGAAAACGGCAACTGGTGAAGCATCCAGTTGTAGGCCGGCAGACTGAGCAACACCTCTAACTTGCTGACCGCAGTGCGACCGAGCTGCGCCAACTCATCGAGCATTTCCGGAGGACACTCCGAAAACGCCGGGGGACGGGTTCGCGGGATGATCCAGATTTGGAACGCCCAGCGACTGGCAAACGGGCAAACCATTAAGAAGTGCTTTGTCCGCGCGACCACTCGCACTTCCTGCTGCTCTTCAAACGCTACCAGTTCCTCCAGCGGCGTAATGCCTTTGAGACTGAGCTGCTGACGAAACCGCTCCGCCCGCGCCTCCAGCTGGCGACTGAGCAGCGGCGAACCGAGGAGCTGAAAATGGATGTGCTCGATCGAGGCTCCGGCTTCAAAGCGACAGTTCTTAAAGAGCATCGCATGTCGCACTGCGCCTGACCTTCGCCAAGAGTCGATTCGCTGCTGAGCCGCAATCAATCCAACGGCGAACTCTTCCAACTCCAATTCGCTCAGGCTGCAGACATGGCGGGGCGTGGGAATGATTAGCTCCTGCAAGCCGGGCAAGTTGCAACTGCCGTACGGGCCGGTTTCGTCTTCGGCTGATTTTCGCCCGCCCGCCTCATAGGTTGGATACTTATTGGGTATGACGCGTGAACTCCAGCGGTCGGTCCCGGGAAGCTCAAGCTGGCGGCCGAGCCGATCCCAGGCTGCGATCGTGCCGGGGGTTTCGTCTTCATTGCCGCGACAGAAAGGGCAGATGATCTGCTTCCGCAGCTGATCGGCCGGGAAAAACTCCAGCGGACGCTCGCGCCGAATTTCGGACACGGCTACCCACTGTTCGAAGATCGGATCGAAACGGAGGTCCGACATGCCGCGCCGCTGAAATGAAAAACTTGAAAAGATGTTGGGGAGGAAACGAGTTCAATCACTCAGACAAATCCCTGCGGCAGATTCTAGCCCTTGCTCGGTTCACACTCCATCGGCCGTCATATTGAGGCTGATCCAGTCCCTGCTCGGCTGAGCCGCAGACAAATCGCGCGCTCATAAAGCTGCTCGTACTTGCGAGCGCTCTCCGACCAGGACCAATTGCTCGCCATTCCCGCTTCGACCAACTGGGCCCAAACTTTCGGCTGGTTGTGGTAACTGCAAACCGAGCGGGCCAAGGCCTGCTCCAGCGACTCGGCAAGGAACGGACTGAAACTGAAACCCGTCGCGAGATTCCGCTCGAGGTTATACGGAGTCGCATCGATCACGGTGTCGTACAGCCCGCCCGTGCTGCGGACGACCGGGACCGTACCATAAGCCATACTGTACATCTGGTTCAGACCACACGGCTCATACTGGCTCGGCATTAAGAAGATGTCCGACGCGGCTTCAATTTGATGAGCCAGTTCGTCGGCGAACTTCAGGTTGACCGAAAGCCGATTGGGGAACCGCTTCCGCAGTTGAGCAATCTGGTACTCGTATTCCGGTTCACCTGTGCCGAGGACTACCCACTGGGCGTCGATCGTCGCCAGCCACTGCTGCATGACGGGAAGGATTAGCGACCAGCCCTTTTGAGAGACCATTCGGCCAACCGCACCAATCAACGGACAAGCAGCGCGAACCTCCAAGCCCAATTGCTGCTGCAGCGCCGCCTTGCAGGCCGCCTTGCCGTCGCGCCAATTACTCAGGTCGTACTTCTTCGGTAAGGCCGGGTCAGTCGACGGATTCCAGATGCTGGCATCGATCCCGTTGAGAATCCCCGTTAGCACATCAGCTCGCTGGATCAGCACACCCTCCAAGCCACAGCCTTGCTCGGCAGTCTGAATCTCGCGGGCATAGGTCGGACTAACCGCCGACAATGCGTCGGCGAATACAATCCCCGCCTTCAGTAGGTTCAGTTGTCCGTAGAACTCCAGTTCGCGCCAATTGAAATGCTTCCAGTCCAAACCCGTCAGGAGCATGTCCCAGTGCCAGAACCGGCCTTGATAGGCGAGGTTGTGAATCGTGAAGACCGAAGTCAGCTGATCGTAAGGCGGCGTTCCAGCGTAGTCAGTCTTGAGATACGTCGGGAGCAAACCCGTTTGCCAATCATGGGCGTGCAGAATCTCAGGATCCAAACGCAAGACGCGAATCGCTTCGAGAACGGCTCGACAGAAAAACACAAACCTTTCGCAATTGTCGGGATAGTCCCGTCCAGCCTCTCCGTAGAGTTGCGGGCGATCGAAATAAGCGGGTTGGTCGACCAGATAAACCGTGACGTCGCTGTCGGGCAACTGCGTGGTGAGAATCTCAGCCGTCACCAGTTTCGGACCTACCGAAATCTGGAGCGACACGCCTGTCGATTTGATTTTCAGTGACGATTGCTTGGCCGAGCGATATGCTGGCAGGAACAGCGAAACCAGATGCCCCAATTTTTGCAACTCGATCGGCAGCGCACCGCAAACATCAGCCAAACCTCCCGTCTTGGCTAGGGGCACCACTTCGCTGCAGGCAAAACAGATCTTCATAGTCTCATCACTTGCGAAGGTTTGCGAAACGTCACTGGCTAATCCGCTGACGCCTGGGCTCGACGCCAAAACTCCTCGACCGCCTGCATCGCAGCCGCCAGTTCCCGGACCGCCTCATTTGGCTCAGATGCCAACAGCGCTACAGCGCCAACATGCTGGAGCGCAACTCTTTTGGCCAGCTCAAACTCCGTCGTCATTTCGCCCTTCCGTGGTTGCCCCCAGAAAATGACCAAGCCTGGAGGTTGCTCGAGCCGCTCCAATTGTAAGGGGTCCGGAACAAGCAGAATATGCCAGTCCCCGGCGCGCCGAGGCCTTTGCCAAGCGGCTGCCGAAAACGGCTTGAGGTCGTGTTGGTCGAGCCAATCAAATTGAGCCGTCACTCCGCGCTGGACGAGCCCTTGCTGCAGTGAGGCCAACTGGGAATCAGCTTGACCTGGAGAACGGGCTGGCCAAAGCCACGCAGCCGTACAGGGTGTTGCACTTGAGACTGCTTCAAAGAGCTCCCCCAGCGTCGCTCCCGACCAAGGGTGCTGCAGTTCGGGGGCGATTTCGCAGGCGGGCTCGAGGACAAACCTGCGGCATGTCATTCGGGGGTGCGGGATTTGTACTGTCGGCTGGTCAATTGCTTGGTCGCCCAGCAAAAGCAGGTCGAGGTCAATCGTGCGCGGAGCCCAACGTTCGGAGCGTCGCCGGCCGCAAGCGGCCTCCACAGCCAAAAGCCTCTGCACAATCTCAGCCGCCGATCCGCTGCACTGGGCGCGAATCACCGCGTTGACATATTCCCCTTGGTCCGCCGGTCCACCAATTGGACGGGTTCGATAAAGCCGACTAGCAAGGCATTCGCGAAAGCCCTGCTCGCCAAGTTGCTGCAGCGCAAGGCCCAGCATCTGCTCGCGATCGCCCTGATTCGCTCCAAACGCAATCAAACAAGTTGACTCGGCCGCCGTCATGCCTGCCCTGTGAATTCCAGACCACTTCTCGTCCCTCTGGAATCATCGGCCGGTTCCCCTGCAAATGAAAGGCGGGTAAGTAACCCATAAACGAAAAAACGACGCCCGGCATCCTACTGGGCGTCGTAATCGTTTCGTGATTCGGCAAATGAGTCCGAGCTTCACGAGCTATGGCGATTGAGCAGCCAGATCCCCCTCGTGGTCTTTTCCCCCGGAAAACTTCACTTCGCGAAAATCAATGTCAGCACCGCAGATTCCTTTGGCTGGGTTAGCAGCCGAAACATCTGACAGTCAAAACCAGATTCCCCCAAACAATCGACTGGTGAAGTGAAGACTCCTTAAGAACAACATTCAGATGAACAAACGCGAGCAAACGTGCTTCCCTAGACCGGCTCGTCCATCCCTGTTCAACCCTCCGTGTCACTCCCGGTGACGTCCTGCCACCAGACTCGATGCTCCCACTATCAAGCTCGAAAAATTTTTTGGAGGCAACCCTCCAAATCTTTCAAAACTTCAAAGCAGCAGGAATCGAAGTACCTGAATGCTGCCAGCTGCGCACAACCTATAAAAAGGGGTGAGGACTCCAATCCGCGCCAGATAATCCGCGCCGACAGTCGCATCCATCGGTCGCCGCCACCCTAATGTCAGCGTGCATTTATCCCCAACTCGCACGCCACCTTCCAATCAAGCAATGCTGCTTTCAAGGATGTGCCGTTCCGCGACCTCTGGTTCCCCACTGCACACCGACTGAAGTTTGGACAACTCACCGCTATCTTCTGAACCAAAATCGGCCAGAGGTTGGATGAGTTGAAAATCTCAGTCGGACAAATCAGTCAGCGGGAAGAAAATATCTGTAATCTTTGGGTCGTTGTGTATCGGTGATGCCTGTGCTCAGTCTCGTTTTCCAGTCAGCCAATTCCTTGGGTCGTCGAGCTACTCGCAAAGGGGCCATGCTTGGCACCACTTGGCGACCGGCCACTCTCTGTCCCTCGAGAATGACCTCACTCGCTTACCATCGGAATCGTTCGCTGTGGTGCTGAACAGCACGGCGTGCGTATCGGTTCCACTTGTTCGACCCCCAGTGCCGTGATGGGCCCAATCGAGTCGCTCAAGTTCGGCCTATTCTGGAGTTGTAAATTTGATTGTCAAGCAAACACCCGCAGGAAATTTTCTGGGGAGATTTTTTTTCAAAACGGTTTGTGTTCACCTATTGCAAAGCGATCTCGATCTGCTCTCCGAATTCTTTTTCGGGGTTTTTGCGGATCGTTTTCCGCCACTCAGTGAAAGGCCCGTTTTGAGAAGGCCGAATTTCTCGATCCTCCCCGCGTATTTTTTCAGCGAATTTTTTTTCTGCTCCTAAAATGACAGCACTCGGTTTTTGCTAAGCTTCTTGGAAACTCGTTCTCAGATCCGCCAACCGCATGGCCCCGGACGAGACGCTCTCCCCCAATTGGAATTCAGCCCGTGCACATCGTCCAATTCCCGCATCCCACGCTTCGGCGAGTCAGCAAACCACTGAAAAAAGTGGACAAAGCCCTCAAGCTGACGGTCCAGGAAATGTTTGACTTAATGTACCAAGCCAGAGGCATCGGCTTGGCCGCCAACCAAGTCGATCTCCCTTTCCGCCTGTTCATCATCAACCTCTCGGGCGAAAAAGGGCAGGGCGATGAAATGGTCTTCCTCAACCCCGTGCTCTCGGCTCCCAAAGGCCGTTCAATCGCCGAAGAAGGTTGCCTCAGCTTCCCGCAACTCTACCACCCCGTCGCACGCCCCGAGCAAATTCACGTCAGCGCTTATGATCTCTCCGGAAATCCAATCGACCGCACCGTCGAAGGGATGCTAGCACGGGCAATCCAGCACGAGTTCGACCACCTCGAGGGGGTCCTCTTCATTGACCGCATCGAACCGGGCGATCACAAAGTGGTCGAGCCAAGCTTGGAAGAGTTCGCCCTCGAATTCGCCGGCCACCGGGCCTCAGGAAAAATCCCCGACGAGGCAACCATCGAAAAGCAACTGCGGGAACTGGAAGGCAAGTACTGCTGAGCCCGATGCTCGAATTTCAGCAGCTGACATGCCGAATCACGCCTCTCTCTGATGGAGCCACTCCCCGATGCGAATCGTCATGTTCGGCACTGGCCCGTTTGCCGTGCCAACTTTTGAACAGCTGCTGAAGTCCCCAACCGATGAAGTCGTCGCGCTGGTGACGCGACCAGTCGATCCGTCTGGCCAACGGCGCAAGTCTTCCGCAAATCCGACACGCGATTCAGCTGTTGCCCACAATGCTTCGGGAGTTCGCGCTTCGGGAGTTCGCTCCGCTGCTTTGCCCATCCTCGAACCGCTCGACGCGAATGCAGCCGAGTTCGTGGCCACTTTGCGCGAGCTGAAGCCTGATCTGCTGGTCGTCTGCGATTACGGACAGATTCTCTCGAACGAGTGCCTCAGCACCGCGCCGCTCGGCGGAATCAACTTGCACGGCTCGCTCCTGCCGAAGTATCGCGGCGCCGCGCCAATTCACTGGGCGATCTACAAAGGGGAAACAACCACTGGCATCTCGGTCATTCATATGACAGGCAAGCTCGATGGTGGCCCGATCCTGACTCGCGCTGCGATGGCGATTGCAGCGGACGACACGACCGAGTCGATCGAACCGCGACTGGCTCAGCTCGGCGTTGCCCCGGTTATGGAAGCGATCGAAATGCTCCGGACGTGGGACCGGTCCAGCTCGCTCGGAGAAGCTCAAGACCCGGCCCTCGCCACGCACGCGAGGCGGCTGCGGAAAGAAGACGCGGTACTTAAGTGGAAACGGACGGCTGTGCAACTGGCCAATCAAGTCCGCGCTTTCCAGCCTTGGCCTGGCACCTACGCACAACTACAACGCGCTGGTGGCGAGCCGCTCCGTTTAATCGTGCTGCGCGCGGCTGCAATCAATTCAGAGTCGCCGGCAGCAGCAAAGCCGGGGGAAGTCACACACGTCGCACCGAGCGCCTTGCACATCGCCACGGGCGCCGGCCTGCTCGCGCTCGAGCAAGTCCAACCCGCGGGCAAAAAGCCAATGCCGATCGACGCCTTCCTTCGCGGCAATCCAATCAAAGTCGGCGATCGTTTTGTGTGACTTAAGCAGTGCACCTGAGGGAAATCGAGATTCTCAGCCGGTACTCTGGCAAAGCGAACTTTGTAGTTGTAGGGTGGGTCGCATCCGCGCGAAAAGCTGAGCCATCAGCAGCGACGATGCCGCGGTGCGCACCCACTGTATTTGGCAGGCGAGGCATTGCGTGTTTAAAGCCGAGTTCAGATCCAGTTGGCCACCACCGACCTTGCGTCGGTGGAGCCGTGACTAGTCAGCTAAAAGGTAAGCGAAGAAAAAATTATCTCACCACCGACCTTGTGTCGGTGGGAGAATGATTGTTCCGCTACAGCCTCTGAATTACGCCTTTCGGCCTGACAACTTGAGCGGCCGAGAAGTTGCTTCGGTTCGTAGCTCTTGAGTCATTGCTCCGCCGACGCAAGGTCGGTGGTGGCCCGGCGTGTTTGAGGTGAGCCGAACTTGCACCACACCTCGCCTGCGCCAAAGCCTGCCGGCTTTGGGCTCCGGCTACGGGCTAAACGAAAGACCGGCTCTGCGGGCTAAACA
>JBJTQD010000825.1:0-11806 GCA_046075445.1 Planctomycetota bacterium | reverse complement strand
AGGTCTCCCGACCTCGCCCGGCCGCTAAAGCCGCACTCCGCTACTCGCATTCTCACTCTCAATAGCTGATGCAAACGTTTTTCTTTTCAACCCAAAATGTCAACGCATCATCGCCACCTTCGCGTCCAACGCCAGATTGTTTGACGCCCCCGAACGGCGTGCGCAGGTCGCGCACCATCCAGCCGTTGACCCAAACAACCCCAGCTTCAATCCGCTCGGCAACACGCAGCGCCCGGTTCAGATCGCTGGTCCAAAGACTCGATGACAATCCATACTGCGTCGCATTTGCCAGCGCCACAGCATGGTCATCGCTCTCAAATGGCTGAAGCGTCACGACAGGTCCAAAAATTTCTTCCTGATTCGTCGCACACTGCTCGTCGAGGCCCTCAATGATCGTGGGCTGGACGAAATAACCACCCGCGCATCGGCCGCCGACTTCAGCCCGACTGCCGCCGCAAAGAATCTTGCCACCCTCGGCACGAGCCCGTTCGATTGCTCCGAGAATTTTTTCTTGATGAGGCTGCGAGACTACGGCGCCGAGATCAGAGTCCGAAGCGAATGGATCGCCAACCTTCAAGCGACTGGCTCGCTGGACAAAGTCGTCCCGAAATTTTGTGTAAATCGACTTCTCAACGTAAATCCGCGACCCACAGAGGCAAATCTGGCCTTGATTAGCGAACGAGCTGCGGACCGTCGTAGCGAGCATCTTCTCATAGTCGCAGTCGGCGAAGATCAGATTCGGATTCTTGCCACCCATCTCGAGAGAGAGCTTTTTGAATTGCGGCGCCACGATGCTGGCGATGTGACGCCCCGTCTTAGTCCCGCCGGTAAAGGAGACCGCTCGAATCGCGGAGTGACCGATCAAGGCGTTGCCCGTCTGACCACCGCTACCATGCAGGACGTTAAAAACGCCCGCCGGCAGCCCAGCTTCGATACAAAGCTGCGACAGCAGGTAAGCGGTCATCGGCGTGACTTCCGATGGCTTGGCGATCACGCAATTGCCCATCAGCAAGGCCGGAGCAACTTTCCAAGTCAGCAAATAAAGCGGCAAGTTCCAGGGCGAAATGCAGACCACTGGACCGAGCGGTTGCCGCAAGGTGACGTTCAATACATTCGGCGAAGTAAACGCCTCGGTCTGCGAGTTCAGCACCGCGCCGGCATAAAAGCGAAAATTCTTGCTGGAACGCGGGATGTCGACTTCAGCGGCTAACTTCAGCGGCTTGCCATTATCTCGCGACTCGGCCTCAACCAACTTCGCCATATCGCGGTCAATCAAGTCGGCGATCTTGAAGAGATAGTGGGCTCGGGCATCAACCGCCATTTGACTCCAAGCCGGAAAGGCCGCGCGAGCCGCCGCGACGGCTTGCTCCACATCAGCCGCTGACGAATCGGGGACATACGAATAAACCTTGCCGGTCGCCGGCTCGAAGTTATCCAGCCAGCCGTTTTCCACTGGAGCGACAAGCTGGCCGCCGATGTAGTTGAGGATCTTTTCCAGTGATGCCTCTTTTACAGACCCCAGCGAGGCCTCTTTTATAGACATTGCGTTCGTCCTCCATCGACAGGCAAATTAATCCCGGTGATATAGCCCGCTGCGGGGCTGGCTAGGAAAGCAATCGCCGCTCCGATTTCACTCGGCTCAGCAAAACGCCCTGCGGGAATCGGCGCGAGCATTTTCTTTTCTGCATCCCCGATCGTTCCACCAGTTCGAGTAGCAGAGTCAACCAGAATCTGTTCGAGCCGCGCGGTCCGCGTTGCACCTGGCAAAACATTGTTGACCGTGATGCCAAATGGAGCGAGCTCTCCAGCCAGCGTCTTGGCCCAATTGGCAACGGCGCCACGAACCGTATTGGAAACTCCCAAACCGTGGATCGGTTGTTTGACGCTCGTGGAAATCACATTCACGATGCGCCCAAATCCCTGCTCCTTCATTCGCGGAACCAAAGCTTGGACTAGCATCTGGTTGACGAGCAGGTGAGCGGCAAAGGCCGCGGTAAACTGTTCAGGTGTCGCGGTGATTGCCGGACCGGGAGAGGGCCCACCCGTGTTATTGATTAAAATCTCGGCACCACCCGTTTCGCTGACCCAATGCGAAATTCGTGCGGCAACTTCCTCGGCTCGGGTGAAATCGGCAACAAGTACCTGATGCGTCTGGCTGGAGGTTTTTGGCAGTTGCGCGAGCGCCGCTTCGAGCCGCTGTGGGTCGCGAGCGAGCAGCGTGACGCTGGCCCCTAATTCAGCAAGACTGACAGCTGCGGCGAGCCCGATCCCCTGCGAACTTCCGCAAACCAAAGCCCGTCGGCCGTTAAGTGATAAATCCATATTAGCGATCCTGAAATCCAACAAAGACCACCGGCGTCAACCGCCGGCGATCCCAGCCGGCCTCAATTGAAAAAGTTGCCATGACGAACACTTGAACGCATCGCAAGGGAGTGCAAAGATGGTCGTCTCTGATTATCCCGCATCTAGAGCCGACGTTAAAGGAGCCGCCCGAATTCACAGGCGATTTCTAACCTCGGGACCGGTTTCGCTTCCTCTCACTGTCTGTTCCGCCTGCTCGCCTAAGCCCCTGGATCGTCGATGGAACTTGCCACCAGCCTCCGATTCGCCGGAAAGTCTTGGACGGCCGATCTGAGCAAGGGAACTAGCCTCGCCATTCCGCTCGACTTCGAGCAGCCCCAGCCGAATTGCTTTGGAACACTGCCGGCCCGCCGCGAACCGTGGCGCAGTGGCGGCTTTGTCGGCAGCACGCATCAGGGCGGCAGCTGCAACGTTGACTTCGTACAGTTGATTCCGCATTGCAACGGTAGTCACACCGAATCGATTGCTCACATCACCAACGAATCAATTTGGATTTCCGAGATCGCCCCCAGTGGACTGCTCCTAGGTCAAATTGCCAGCGTGACTCCATCTCTGTGGAAGGACTCAGGGGAGAGCTACAGCGAGCTGGCCCAGCCCGAAGACAGCGTGATTACCGCGAGCTCTTTGCGCGGCGTGCTGCAGCAGGGGGTGCAAGCTCTCATTCTGCGGACGCAGCCAAACGTTTCCGCAAAGCGCTCACGCGACTGGAGTTCGCCTCCAGCCGCACCGTACCTGACGCTCGACGCAGTCCGCCTCCTGATCGAGTCGGGAGTGAATCACTTGCTGCTCGATATCCCGTCCCTCGACCGGAGCGAAGACGGCGGACAATTGGTATCGCATCACGAGTTCTGGCAAGTCCCACCGCTCAGCCGAGTCGCCGATCCCTCCTCGCGGCGCTCAGCAACCATCACCGAGATGATTTTCGTTCCGGACCGCTTGCAAGACGGGCTCTATTTGCTCTCTTTGCAAGTTGCCGCTTGGCAAACGGATGCTGCGCCATGTAATCCGATTGTTTATCCGCTCCATCCCATGGCATAGTGAAAACTCAAGACGCATTGCATGTCCACGGACCTTCTCCAAAAAGCCAAGCAACTCGATGCCGCTGACCGGCTGGCGCCCTTCCGCGATCAGTTTCATATTCCGCAAACGGAGAATGGTCGCGACCAGGTTTATTTGGTCGGCAACTCGCTCGGTTTACAGCCCAAACTGACGGCTGAATACGTCAACGAAGAGCTGGAAAAATGGCGGACGCTGGCGGTCCGAGGCCATTTTTCCGGTTCACATCCTTGGATGCCGTACCACGAGTTTTTGACCGAACCGATGGCTCGAATTGTCGGCGGCCGTTCGACGTAAGTCGTAGTGATGAACTCATTGACGGCTAACTTGCACCTGATGATGGCCAGTTTCTTTGCCCCAGCGGGACGACGCACCAAGATTCTGATCGAAGCCGGCGCATTCCCCTCTGACCACATCGCGGTTGAATCCCACCTCCGCTGGAGCGGCTTCGACCCGCGCGAGCATCTTTTGCTGGGGCGTCCCGACCCGGGGCGCGACTACCTGACGATGGACCAGTGGTGCGAATTAATCGAACGACACCGCGATGAATTGGCGCTGGTGATGTTGCCCGGCGTCCAGTATTACACCGGACAGGTCTTCGATATCCAACGCCTCACGAAACTCGCCCACTCATTTGGAATTACGATCGGTTTTGATCTCGCACACGCGGCGGGCAATCTCCCGCTGCAACTGCACGACTGGGATGTCGATTTCGCCGTCTGGTGCACTTACAAATACCTCAACAGCGGCCCCGGCAGTGTTGGCGGATGCTTCGTGCACGAGCGTCATGCTACTGATATCGATCGCGTGCGGTTGGCCGGTTGGTGGGGACACGACAAATCGACTCGCTTTTTGATGCGACCCGAATTTCGTGCCATTCCCACGGCCGAAGGTTGGCAACTGAGCAATCCGCCAATCCTCAGCCTTGCAGCGATTCGCGCCTCGCTGGAAATCTTCGACAGGGCAGGGGGGATGACACCACTTGTTGAAAAATCGCAGCAACTGACCGGGTGGTTCGCCGAACTTGTCCAAAGTGAATTAGGTGACTCGGTCGAGATTTTGACTCCAGCCGAACGCGGGTGTCAGCTCTCTCTGCGATCCCGCGACCCGAGGTTGCCCGGAAAGCTGGTCAAGCAGAGACTGGACGAAGCCGGATTTGAGACCGATTGGCGCGAGCCCGACGTGATTCGCGCGGCTCCAGTCCCGCTTTACAACCGCTTTCGAGATGTGGCCGAATTTGTGAGTGAACTCGTCCAAATCCGCTCGAGCCAAGGCCCTTAAAGCGGCCCCTGAGAGCGTTGCTTGCGGTCACAATTAACGGTTTCACTCATCCGGGGGAAAATTGAGCCCTGTTTATTTGGCAGTCGAGAACGAAAAGATGCAAGCTCGGAAGATTACGATCGTCGGTGGTGGACTAGTCGGAGCGATGCTCTCGGTCATGCTCTCGCGCCGCGGGTATGAGGTAACCGTTTTCGAGAAACGCCCCGATATGCGGAAGGTAAAAATTCCAGCGGGGCGTTCGATCAACCTCGCTTTGGCTCAGCGCGGCATTCACGCACTCAAGACAGCCGGACTGATGCCGCAAGTTCAGCCGCTGCTGATCCCGATGGCTGGCCGCATGCTCCACGACCTCGGCCGCCCTGAAGAATTTTCTCCCTACGGACAACGGCCTGAGGAGGTCATCTATTCGGTATCGCGACCGCTGCTGAATCAAGTGATGCTGACAGCGGCTGATACCTCGCCGCACACGACGCTCCACTTCGAACACGAATGCACCGCGGTCGACCTGGAAGGCAAATCGATTGAGCTGCGGAATCTCGCCGATGGTTCACAGCGGACGCATCAATTCGACTTGCTCCTAGCGACCGATGGCGCGAATTCCGTAGTCCGTGATGCGATTGTGCGAAGCGCGGGCGGGACCTGGAAAACCGATTGGCTTGACCACGACTACAAAGAGCTCTGCTTGCCAGCCGGCCCCAACGGCGAGTACCAACTGGACAAGAATTCGTTACACATCTGGCCTCGCAAAGGCTACATGCTCATCGCGTTACCGAACCTCGACGGCAGTTTTACGGTGACTCTTTTCCTCAACAAGGAAGGCCAACCGAGTTTCGCCAGCCTGACCGACCGGTCGGCTGTGCAAGAGTTTTTCAGCGCTCAGTTTCCCGATGTCACTCGGTTAATTCCGACACTTGAAGACGAGTTCTTCGGCAATCCGACGGGCGTCCTGGGAACCGTTCGAGCGACCCGCTGGGCCAGCCCGGACGGCAACACTCTTCTCCTCGGCGATGCCGCGCACGCGATCGTTCCTTTCCACGGTCAAGGAATGAATGCAGGCTTTGAGGACTGCAGCGAGTTGCTCCGTCTGCTCGACAAGCACGGCGAAAATTGGGCAGCCTTATTGCCGGAGTTCGAGTCGATTCGACGTCCAAACGGCGACGCGATCGCCGACCTCGCACTGGAGAACTACATCACGATGCGCGACTCGGTGCTCGACCCGAGGTTCCAGCTGAAAAAACTCCTCGGCTTCGAGCTGGAAAGACGTATTCCCGAGGTATTCGTGCCGAAGTATTCGATGGTGATGTTCCGAAATATTCCCTATCACGTCGTGAAGCGTCGCGGCGAGCAGCAGGACGTCCTGCTGGAACGCTTGATCGGTCGCGCCGGAAAATTGACTGAGATCGACTTACAGGCTGCCGAGACAGTTACGAAAAAAGAACTCGCCCCAATCGCCGCTGAACCAGCTTTCTAAAGTGACAACTCGGCGCGTGTCACTCCAGTGCCGGCCGATTACCCATTCCCAAAGCGAAACCCAAGTGCCTTGGTCAAATCGGAGGGCAACTGCGGCAGCGCACTTCTTGGGACCAAAAATGTTGAGACGTTAAACAAGTCGAGAAAAACTCGATTGCGCTGGGTCGTGCGGTTCAGGTAATCGTGTCCCGATGAGCCGCCTGTTCCAATCTTCGTCCCCAGCATCCGCTGGACCATCAGCGCGTGCCTTGCACGCCAAGTTGTGAAGCCCGAGTCGATTTCCAGCAACAACGTCAGGTACCGAAACGGCAGGTACATGATCGGCTCATCTCGGTAGAGATTGATGAACAGAGCCGCCAGAAAGCCGCGGTGTGAAAAGCGAAACTCTCCGGAAGCCCTTAACTGCTCAAAGGCTTCAGCGTCGAGAACCGAATTCAGTGTCTTTCGAGTTGCCTCGAGTGCCGCCAATTGGACTTCGCGGTTCCCACTGGAGAGAGCCGGATTGGACTCGACAATCACTCGGTCTGATTGCAGCATCCGGTCGACCGCTGCACCATAATGCTTCCAAAAATCAAATGCGCCGAACTTCAGAAACGGCATTCGCTGCAGCCAGCGATCGGTCAATTCCAACAGACTTGGCTGAGACTCCAGCGAGTTCAGTTCCGCTTGCTGCTGTTCGGTCAGACGCGTCCGGTAGAAATCTCGATCTGCGGGAATCCTGTTTTCCTGTTTGATCCCCATCAAGATTTCGATTTGCTTGAACTGCACGCTTTGAAAGCCTGAAGCGGGAACGAGCAAGTCGCGGAACTCGAGGAAATCGAGAGGCGTCATCGTCTCAATCACGTCGATCTGCTGAAGAAGCAAGGGCTGAATTTCGCGAATGCGGCTGAGCCGATGAATCACCAGCCCCATTTTCTTGTCTTCCACGAGCGGGTCGTCGAAGACGTCGATCACCGAACGCAGTTCATGCAAGATCTGCTTGAACCAGAGTTCGTAAGCTTGGTGCACGATGATGAAAAGCATCTCATCGTGTGCCGGTCGCCCAACGAGAGCGCTTTCCAAATGCTGACAATCGAGCAACTGTTCCAGCCGCAGGTACTCTCCGTACTGAACCTGTTTATCGGGACGGCGAGCGGACTCAGACACCAACAAACTCCCTAACGATGAAGATTGAGCGCAATTCAGCAAATCCAAACTCGACCGGCCCAAGCAAAGAAACGGACCAAAACAGGAAAACGGGAGCCGAAGATTCGGTTCCCGTTTCCCGGCTGGAGTCGTTATCGCTGAAAAATCCGCAACTGGCAATCAGTGGCTCAGGCTTTGGCCTCTTCGCCAATTGGTTAGATGCTATTCGCTGGAAAACTGCGAATGCAGCCGTTTCCAGTCGAGTACCAGTTTCCCCCCGGATGCCTCATGTTGCTTTGCCCAATTCATCAGCAGTTCCAAGCAGGCGTGGTCGATACTGGTGAGCTTCTCCAAATCGACATGCAGTTCGGCGGTCGGTGGCAGAGACTCCAAGGCCGAGGCGAGCGCAGGCAAGCGAACGAATGTTGCCGCTCCCTCCAAATTGAGTCTCGCTGCCTGGCCATCGGGACTGAGCAGGATATTGGTTTTCAGATTGGAAAATTTGTAAAGCAATCGGCTGGCCGCAAGTCCGACCCCGACCAGCACGCCAGTCAAGAGGTCGGTGAGCACGATAGTCACCACGGTCACGAGAAAGACGATCAGCTCACCCCAACCAGCTTGCTTGAGCTTCTTGATCGATTTGATATCCATCAGTTTGTAGCCTGTATAAACGAGAATGGCTGCCAGACTCGAGGTGGGCATCATCCGCAGCAGGTTGGAGAAGACTGCCACAAAAAGCAAGATCCAGATGCCATGCAGAACAGCCGACCAACGAGACCGGGCACCGGACTGAACATTGGCGGAGCTGCGGACAATCACACCGGTCAAAGGCAAAGCCCCCAGAAATCCGCAAATGGCGTTGCCAATTCCCTGAGCAAACAGCTCTTTGTCGTAGCGGGTCCTCGGACCACTGTGCATTTGATCGACAGCCGTCGCGCAGAGCAAGGTCTCCGCGCTGGCAATACAGGCAACCAGAATTGCCGATTGAATAATGGCCCCCCAATTCACCGAAGCCAATAACGCTGGCTGCGGCAGAAAGACCTCATCCCAAAGCCGTTCTGGGACCTCGACAAATAGAACGGGCGTCATAAATACGGCGGCAACGACCGTCGCAATTGTTACCGCTACCAGCGGAGCCGGGACGAGTTTCAGCTTTTTGCTGGGCAACCATTGCCAGCCTACGATCAGCGCAATCGTCAACAAACCAAGCGACCCGGCGAACATGTGATTAGAGTCATCGGCAAGCAATCGTTCCAAGCCCGCGGCGGCCCGATTCTGAGTCACCACCAACTGCCGCACGTCCCAGCTCTCGATCGCGCGAGTTGCCGCGCTGAGTTTTTCGCGATACTGCTCAATGTCTGCCTTGAGAAGGTCCAGCTTTATCGTATCCCCCGCCGCCTCTTCGGTGGCAATCACCTCCTTGGCGATTTCAGCAAACTCTTTGCTGATCTCGGACTGTCTTGTCAACAATCGCTGCTGGTCTTCCGGCGGTGATTGCTCGGGAATATCAGGATTCAAATTAGAGAACTGCGGTACTTCTTTGCCAATGTGTTCGCGCAGTGCGACTTGTCGCCGGTGCAACTCGCCCATTTTCTTCAGCGAAGCGATCTCCCGTTGCCGTGTCTCTGGCTCATGCCACTTATTCGGCCGCAGGGCCTTTTGGATTGCACCGGGAATGGCGAGCAGATTTTTCAGCCCACTTCCCTTCGGCTTGTCGTCTACCATCACGTGGAACTGAGACGCAAAGATCAGCACGCCAATCCCAGCGAGCATCCCTTTAATAACTGCGGGGGAGACGGCTCGAAACCACTGTCCTAACCGCAAAAAAGCAGCCAAAACCTGGAGGGCACCCGCCAAAAGCACGATGATCCCAAGCAATTCGATTCCGAACTTCTCCACCAGTTCGTAGACGACAACCGTCAACCCTGCAGCGGGACCGCTTACCTGCAGCGGGCTTCCTGCAAGAATCCCGACGACAATCCCTCCAATAATCCCGGTGATTAGCCCGGAAGCAACGGGTGCCCCTGAGGCGATCGCCACGCCCATGCAAAGCGGCAGGGCGACGAGAAAAACGACAACCGAAGCGAGCACATCCTGGATAGAGAACTTGCCATCCAAATGCTTTATTTTACTTGTTCCCACGAGCCTACAACTCCCCTATCAATTCGCTGATGCGCAGCGAAGCCGCGCAAGCAAACCGCAGAAAAAAAGCCAGAGATTCCCCATTACTTGACGCAGCGAGTGCAAATCAAATTGAGGGCAATTTCTCGGTGACTTGTTCCGTCCGGGCCTTGGCTTCGGAGAGTGGTAGAAACTGGGACTCCACGGGGTCAAATGAAAAGACCGACCCAGTTTCAAATTTGTAAACCCAGCCATGGATCTTCAGCGATTGGCGCGCGAGCGACGCCGCAACTGCTGGATGGGTGCGCAGATTTTCCAGCTGGACCAATACGTTTTCTTCGACGGTCGCAGTCAACCGAGCCGCTGGTTCGGTGATGTGCGTGTAATTCTCCTTCATAATTCGAGCCGTCGCGTCGGCGTGCGAAAGCCAACTTTTTACGGCAGGCAATTCGCTGACTGACTCCGGGTGCAGCAAACCCTGCATTGCACCGCAGTGAGAATGTCCGCAAACAATGATGTCGTGAACCTTGAGGACGCTGACGGCATACTCAATGGTAGCCGCCTCGCCGCCATGGGACGCCCCGTAGGGCGGGATAATATTCCCGGCATTCCGCATGATGAACAGCTCGCCTGGTTCGGCTTGCATCATCAAGTTCGGGTCAATCCGCGAATCGGAGCAGGTGATGAACAAGGCTAATGGGTGTTGCCCTTTGGCCAATCGTTTGAAGAGATGTTCCTGCGAGGAAAAGATAGTACTCTGAAAATGGTGTAGGCCTTTGACAAGTTTTTGCATCGTAACTTCCTGAATTCTCAAATGACGAATCGGGCTGACCGGTAGAGGCTCCCCACCCCTTTACGGCAAACTCAAACACAGTCGACCCGACAAGCCACTCGTAGAGAGCCTGCCAGGTTTGAGAACCAGTTGCTCAACACCTCAGAGGAAGTGGAGCAGTCTCGCAAATTCGAATCCTTCCACGCCCTTGGACTTGCAGGCGATGGGAGGCAACTCTTACAGCGCGGGTGTAACAAGAATCGCGACGCAACTGAGGGCGCGTCTCGCGAATGACGCCACGGATCTCAGAAAGGCTCTCGTCGAAAAATTCCGTAGCCGCTTCCGCTCGCTCTTCTATTTCACCTACTCCTGCAAACGCTGGAGCCGCGAGGCCAAATACCAACAAAAAAAGCGAACAGATGAAGACGCGTAGAGAGAACAATCCCCCTACGCTCCGCATCCTAAGGTATCGACTTTTTCTTCTGGTCGTCATGCCAAACTTAACCTGATTTAACCTCGGCCCGGAATCGGTACCGGACCCGCATCGTAATCGCCGAAATTGTACTCCGTCGGTCCGAGTCGAGTGGTGTCTTTAACATAATCTTCCCACTTAATCCGTTTTCCGGTGTAGCAAGCGTCGCGACCCATCAAGGCCATCATCGTGCTGTAAACCATGTAGTTGCCGTTGTTGATCGGCTTGCCTTCACGGATCGCCCGGAACAGGAATTGATGCTCGACGTCGTACATGCTCGGCTTGGGACCGTTGTATTCCCAAGGCCCGCTCTTACCCTTGGTCTGGAACTTGAGCACATTGGCCGTGCCTTCGGTACCAAAGACGTGGTCATCGGTCTCGTTGAAGCAGCCGTTCATTTGGCGGCAGAAGGAGAAGCAGCGAACGCCCGACTCCCATTCAAACACGCAGCCAAAGTGATCGTAAATGTTCCCAAACTCAGCACCGGTTCGCTTTTGACGTCCACCAACGCCGTAACAGAACGCTGGAGGTTGGTCACCGTTCAGCCAAACCGCCTTGTCGAGGCTGTGGATGTGCTGCTCTGCGGTAATGTCACCTGAGAGCCAAGCAAAGTAGAGCCAGTTTCGCATCTGGTACTCCATTTCGCTCCACTTCGGATTGCGACCGAGGTGCCACAGTGCGCTGGAGATAGGTTTCCTGAATGTTGACGATGCGGCCGATTTCGCCTTCCTGAATTCGGTTCATCACTTCGCGGACAGCCAGATCGTAACGCCAGCAAAGACCGGAAACGATATTTCGGTCGCCAGCGTTTTGGCAGGTTTCCAAGACCGACATCGCACCCGGCACGTCGACCGCGACAGGCTTCTCACAGAAGACATGCTTCCCAGCCTTGATCGCCGCTCGCAAAGAATCCGGACGAAAATGCGGCGGCTGGCAAAGCAGGACCACATCGACGTCAGTTGCGATGAGCTTGTCAGCGCAATCAAACCCGTCAAAGCAAGTATCATCCGTCACCGCCAATCGTTCGCCCAACTGACCAGCCAAACCCTCGCGGGAAATCTGGATTCGGTCCGCAAAAGCATCGGCCAAAGCCGTGATTTTTACGTTCGAGTCTGCATTGGCAGCGTTGATCGCCGCTCCGGTGCCGC
>JBJTQD010000824.1:0-2461 GCA_046075445.1 Planctomycetota bacterium | reverse complement strand
GCGCCGAGCGCGCTGGTGGGCGCCGAGCGCGCTGGTGGGCGCCGGGCGCGATGGTGGGCGGCGAGCGGGCTAGTGAGCACTGGGCACGGTGGGGAGAGCTTTTCAGACGCTGTCCTTACTCCTAATTTCACGCCACTAGCTTAGTCCCGTCCTCCACCGCACTCTTTCCAAGTTGCACACTGCGCGTCATGCTAAGCCCAAGTGGTGGAGACGAACCGATTGGTAGCGAGCAATTGCGATGGATTGGGATCAGATTGAGATCGATTTCGGAAGTGGAGTAGCTTCCCAACTGCTGATCGCCAGCGGTTGGTTGACTGGAAACACTGCTTCGTTCGATTTCCCCGGCGGGCTGAGCGAGTTGCCCACCAAGCTACTAATCGTCTGCGACACCAATACGGAATCGATCGCCCGCAGTCTCGTTCGGCGATTGAACGCTGGCGGGCGTCAGGTTCATTGCGAGGTACTGCCGTCAGGTGAGCAGACGAAGGCGACGCAGTTTGTCGAACGTCTCTGGAGCCAAATGGCTCTTTTGGGGCTGGACCGCAGTTCAGCCTTGATAGCGGTTGGCGGAGGCGTGGTCGGGGATTTGAGTGGCTTTGCTGCCGCGACCTTCATGCGAGGGATTTCTTGGTTCGTGGTGCCAACCACGCTGGTCGCTCAAGTGGATAGTGCCATCGGCGGTAAAGTCGGGATCAATTTGCCCGAAGGAAAAAATCTGATTGGTTCTTTCTGGCAGCCAAAAGGGATTTGGATCGACACGACTGTTCTCGGGACATTGCCAGAGCGAGAGTACCTTTCGGGTTTCGCCGAGGTTGTAAAGTACGGCGTCATTTCCGATCCCGAGCTATTCGGGTTTGTTGAGCAGCATGTGGCGGAACTACGGGCCCGCGACCCTGAGTGCCTGAAGCAGGTAATTGTCAGGTGCTGCCGAATCAAAGCCGAAATTGTGGCGGCTGATGAGCGGGAGTTGCGAGGCCTACGGGCCACGTTGAACTATGGGCATACCTTTGGGCACGCGATTGAGCGGGTAGCCGGCTATGGTGAGTATCTGCACGGCGAGGCGGTGGCGATTGGAATGACATGGGCAGCGCGAGCAGCGCGGCGCCTTCAATTAGTCGATCGCCAGTTTGAACTTAAGCAAACAAAGTTACTAAGGGAGATGGGATTGCCAGTCGATTGGCCAGCAGCCCCGGTCGAAAAAATTCTGCAGGCGATGAAGTTCGACAAAAAGCGGAAGGGAAATGATCCGCGACTGATCCTGCCTTTGAAAGTTGGGCAGGTTGAAAGCCGGGAATGGCCCGGTGACAATCTCGTGATGGAAGCGATTAACGAAGTCGAATGAGCAGAAGCAATGAATACTGTCGCGAGTGAGAATACAGAGCAAGAAGATCTAAAGTCAGCTTTGCGGCTTTCTTTGGTACCGGGTATCGGACCGAGGCTCTACGGTGAGTTGGTCGCACACTTCGGCAGTCCGGCTGCCGTGTTGGCGGCTGGGCCCTCCAGCCTTCAAGAAGTGCCGGGCGTTGGCTACAAACTCGCTCGGGAGATCATCGCCGCGGAGAATCGCACGGCGGAAGTCGACGAGCTCATCGCACTTTGCGATAAGAACCAGATTCGAATGCTCCAGCGACAGCAGGGCGACTATCCACGGGCGCTGCTGGAGATCTATGACCCGCCGAACATTCTCTACCTTCAAGGCGAATTTCAACCCGCCGATCAATTGGCGATCGCCATTGTGGGGGCGAGGCATGCAACCAACTACGGACTGAACCAAGCCGAAAAGCTGGCTCGGGGCCTTGCTCAGGCGGGCTTTACGGTCGTGTCCGGATTGGCGCGTGGAGTCGATGCGGCCGCTCATCGCGGTGCGCTGGCGGCGGGCGGTCGAACGATCGCTGTGCTCGGTGGCGGCTTGCTGCAGCTTTATCCGCCGGAAAACATCGGGTTGGCACAGGAGGTCAAAGCTCAGGGGGCTCTGGTTTCCGAGGGGCACCCGCTGCTTGAGCCCAAAGGCGGGACGTTTCCTCAGCGAAACCGAATTATCTCGGGTTTGAGTCTTGGTGTGATCGTGGTTGAAGCCGCCTTCAAGAGCGGAGCGTTAATCACGGCCCAAATGGCGACTGAGCAGAATCGCGAAGTGTTCGCGGTGCCGGGACGTGTCGACAGCCGGCTCTCGCATGGTTGTCACCGCTTGATTCGCGATGGGGCTAAGTTGGTCGAGACGGTCGACGATGTGCTCGAGGAGTTAGGGCCATTAGCCCAGCCAGTTCGCAAGGCGGACCAGCAAGTCGTGCGTCATCCTGCCGAGCTGAAGCTGAACGATCAAGAGAGCAAGGTGCTGCAAGCGATCGAGGCCCAGCCTACTGAGATTGATCTTGTTGTGACCAAATCAGGTTTGCCGATTGCACGCGTGCTTTCGACGATCAGCGTGCTGGAAATTCGCAAACTGATTCGCCGCGTCAGT
>JBJTQD010000823.1:0-2111 GCA_046075445.1 Planctomycetota bacterium | reverse complement strand
TGAGTGAAGGCGCCGCCAACGGAACGACTGTCGGACTCACGGCCACCGCCATTGATGCGGACGCAACAACAAACGCGATCACCTGGACGCTCGATGACAATGCAGGCGGCCGGTTTGCGATCAACTCAAGCACCGGCGTGGTAACCGTAGCGAATGGCTCGTTACTGGACCGCGAGGCCGCCGCGAGCCATGCGATCACAATCCGAGCTACCTCTGCTGACGGCAGCACGGCGATCAGTACGTTCCAGATTCAAATCGGCAATGTCAACGAGTCACCAATTGCGGTCGCTGATACGGCAATCGCGACTGAAGCTGGAGGGCTTAGCAACTCGACTCCGGGATCGAATCCTACCGGCAATGTGCTGCTCAACGATAGCGACATCGACTCCGGCGATACGAGAGTCGTCGTGGGCGTACAGGCGGGGGTCCAATCCTCGACCGCGGGTTCGGTGGGCAGCGTGATCAGCGGGCTCTATGGCTCTTTGACGCTGAACTCCGATGGTTCTTATACCTACACGGTCGACAACGCCAATCCACAAGTCGAAGCTCTTCGCAACAGCAGTGCCCATCTGGTTGACACTTTCAGCTACACCATTCGGGATGCGGCTGGGCTGGAGAGCACCACACAACTCGCCGTCACGGTTCAAGGCGCTAACGACACGCCGCATTCAATGTGGTCCGAGACGGGGCTGGCGCTGAATTCAGGCACAAGTAACAACCAGTATCTGCAGATAGAAAATTTCGGAAACCTGCTGTCCGGGGAGGAATTCACGCTGCGATTGTCCTTCTCCACGACTCATTCCAATCCGTACTTCCTGAGCTATGCGAGCACGGCAACTCACAACGATTTAATGATTTGTAGTGAGACGCACAAGCTGACGATTTACATCAATGACACTCCATGGAAGACCAACATCGCCACTTCGCTTTTGACGGATGGCGAGCGACATGAGTTGAGCATTGTTCGCACTGCTGTCGATGGCGGCGTAAAGGTCTACATCGATGGAATGTTGAGGGATTCGAAGGTCGGACTGCGGACTGGATACCAGATTGCCAATGCCGGCTCGCTTGTTCTCGGCCTCGAGCAAGACGTGATTGGTGGAGGCTATGTGCCTTCTCAAATTTTCCGAGGTACTTACTGGGATCTCGCCGTGCACTCGACAGCTTGGAGCGGCGGCAGAGTTCAACTGAATACGGGCCATACCCTCCATGACTTGCCGGACCTTCGCGGTCACTGGGACTTCGAGCTCTCGGGTGGTGACACGGTCTTCGACCAAATCGGTAACCGTCATGCCGGCTTGAGGAGTATCCCTGCCGGCGGCTCCTGGGTCGCGGGAACAGTGACTCAGGTTCAAGCCGATTGGAAGCCGAATCTCGTTGAGAATGCAGCCAACGGCACGCTGGTCTCCACTCTGAGAGCAGCCGAGGTCGACCAAGGCGGACAATTGACCTGGTCGCTAGTGGATAACGCCGGAGGACGATTCGCGATCGATGCGAATACGGGACAGATCACCGTGGCCGACAGCGCTGGAATTAATTTCGAGCATCTCCAAACTCACCAGATCATTGTCAGAGTCACCGATGAAGGCGGATTGTCTCGCGAGGAGACCTATCAAATCCGTTTGACGGACGTTCAGGAAAGCGATGTCTCCATTCCGGTGGACGACAACCCAGTGCCTAACTTCATACTGGAAAACAGCACAAACGGGGCACTGGTCGGCCTGACTGCCTGGGCGATTGACCAAGACGGCACGACGAATCGTGTCACCTACTCTCTGGATGATAATGCGGGTGGGCGATTTGCAATTAACTCTTCAACGGGTGTCGTAACGGTAGCCAACGGCAGCCTCCTCGATCGCGAGGCTGCGGCAAGTCACAGCATTGTCGTGCGTGCAACTTCAGAAGACGGCACCACAGCCATCCGAGAGTTTACGATTGCCGTCGGTGATGTCAGCGAGTTCCCGATCGGTCTGATCAGCGACACCAACAGCACCGACAACGTCCTGCCGGAAAACGCAACAACCGGTACGCTTGCCGGAATTACCGCACAGGCCAGCGATCCGGACGCAACCAACAACACGGTCCGCTACAGCCTGGATGATAACGCGGGT
>JBJTQD010000822.1:0-3873 GCA_046075445.1 Planctomycetota bacterium | reverse complement strand
GGAGAGAGGTGGGCGCTCTTCCCCTTTAAAAGGTGGTTGAATCTGCATCAGAGACGCCGGGCCGGCATGGGAAACGACTCTTGGAATGAGTCCTAAGTTGCCTTTTGACGGTGACTTACGGGATTTTTGATAATTGCTACTCGACTTGGCCAATATCGAAGTGATATCATCCGAATATCAGCCAGACGATTCAAATCGATGCGACCGTGAGTTCTGGTTCTTTAAGCCAGCGGTCGCGATGAAGCAAAAAAGGTGATGAGCAACCCCTTGGAGCCAAAAGCAATGCACTCGCAAAGTAAAGAAATCTCGGTTCGTACTCTCAGCGGATGGCTGATGCTGTCCCTGCTGCTGCTCAGTTTGGCAGCCAACGTCGCACTCTGGGTCTGGTTCATTGTCGATACTGACAAGCGAGTCACCGCCGGCGGTCTGCCCAACTTCTGGTTACTGGGAACGGCAATCGCACTATCTCTCACGAACTTCTTCTGGATGTTTGGCTTTTTTACGCTCCAGCCCAATGAAGCTCGCGCATTGATGCTGTTTGGAAGCTACATCGGCACCGAGCGCCGCAGCGGTTTTCACTGGACTAATCCATTCAATACCAAGAAGCGAATCTCGGTTCGCGCGAGAAACTTCAACACTCCAAAACTAAAGGTCAATGACAAACGCGGTAACCCAATCGAAATCGGCGCGGTCGTCGTCTGGCGAGTCGCCGATACGGCTGAGGCTCTCTTCGACGTCGAGAACTACGAAGAGTTCGTCTCGGTGCAAAGCGAGTCAGCCGTTCGCTTACTCGCTAGTCGCTACGCCTACGACGATGGTGAAGTTGGCGAGGTAACGCTGCGCAGCGGCCTGGATGAAATCTCGCACGACCTGCAGACTGAGTTGCAGAATCGACTCGCCAACGCCGGTGTGGTTGTCGAAGAAGCCCGCTTGGCGCACCTGGCTTACGCCCCGGAAATCGCCCAAGCCATGCTGCGGCGACAACAAGCTGAAGCCGTGATCGCGGCTCGCCAGAAAATCGTCCACGGCGCGGTCTCGATGGTCGAAATGGCGCTCAGCGAACTGGCCGAGAAGAAAGTGGTCCAACTTGACGACGAACGCAAAGCGACAATGGTCGGGAATTTGCTGGTCGTCCTCTGCAGCGAGAGCGAGACGCAGCCAATCGTGAATGCGGGAACGTTGTATTCGTAGTTGCGAGTTGCGGCATTCCGCGCTCGGCGCGGGTCTCCCGACCCCGCCGAAAGCGCAAGTGCGGTTCCCCTCTCGTCTCTTCCAAAAGTCCCATTCGTCCCACTTCCCCCGACAACCCTCGTAAAACCTCTCCCCCAATCACCATGTCCCCTCTGACATAACGCCCCGAAATGGACGACGAACGAAAATCCTTCCCCCTAAGACTCTCCAAGGAACTCTTCGACCAGCTGAAAGCTTGGGCCGATCAGGAGATGCGCAGCGTCAACGGGCAGATTGAGTATCTGCTTCGCGAAGCAGTCAAACGCCGCAGCGGGAAAGATGGGGACAAAGGAGGCAACGAGGAATCGGCGAAGAAGGGACGTTGAGCGAGGAGAGGTTTGTTTGCAAAGAGACGGCTGATTTGATGGCGAGCCGCAGTTGCGCTGCGCCTCACCGGCGCCAAAGCCTCGCGGCTTTGGGCTCCAGCTACGGGCTAAACGAAGAAGGGGCTGCGCAATGGCTAAACGAAGAAGCCATTCCGCCTTACCAATTCCGCATTACCACTTTGGAATTCCGCGTTCCCAAGGCGTTACCCTCCGAGCTTGAACTGCGTACCGCCGCTTGTGGGTGGTGCGGGAGCGGGTGGGCTTTTCTCGCTGCCTGAGCTTGGCGCTGGTCCGAAGGCTGGACCGCCAGTAGGGAGCGGCGAGAAGCTGCCTGCGGGATTGCCCGCAGGAGGTGATGACGACGGGAGGGCTGGAGCATTGAATCCGCCTGCCGAGTTGCCCGCCGGAGCAAGTGGCGCCGGGTTGCTTGAACTAGTTGCAGGCTCAACCCGAGCAGGTGCTGGATTGCTCATCGCCGGGCCAAAGCCGGTTGCCGGAGGCAGCCCAAAACCGGGAGCTTGCCCTGAGGGGGCCGGCGTATTGGCTGGCGGTAACGCAAAACCACTGCTTGGATTTCTATCGATTCGAGCGGGTGCTTGCTGAGGCGACGAATTATTAGTCGCCCCCGGTGTCGTTCTGATCGAGCGAGGTTGCGTAGGTGTCCCTGCCCAGCGGTCGCCAGAGCGCGCGGGGACTTCGGCCAAAACGCTTTGCGAATCGCCCTTCGCCGGAAGACTAGGAGCAACGAGCATGCTCGCAATCATCGCGGGAGGCTGACTCGCTGGCGCGATGCCGAGCGAATATTCAGCGATCGCCTGATTGTAATCCAGCACCGACTGCAGAAACGCTTGGCGCGACTGGGAACTCAGCTCCAAGGTGCCGAGTAGCGTGAGCAAATCGCACTGCATCGCCGAATGAGCCTGACCTGCGAGTTGTGAATTCATCATTGCCGTGTCAGCGGTTACGGCGCGCTGGCAAATCAGCTTTTGCTGCAGCGGCAGCGACCGCGAGACCGTGCGCAAATTCGGAGGCAATTGTCCGTTCGCGATATACCAGTCTGCATGCGTTTCATAGGCTTCGACCAGCGGTTGGTCTGCGGGCAGAGGCAGCAAGTCGGAGCCGGCGGAAGGGAGCAGCCGCTGCAGTTCAGACTGGGCTTGCTGCAGACGAATTTCGGCTTGCAGCCGGTCGTCGCTCGCCCGCATCCTCTTCGTCTCAAGGAGCTTCGCCTGATTGGGATCCGACCCAAGACCGATCGAATCCAATCTCGCGCACACCTCAGAGCAGTCGTGGTAATTGGCCCAGGCTCCGTACGTGTTCCAGTATTGCCGAACAATGTTTCGCCGACGATCTGGTGGGATCGATCGGAGTAAGTCTTCCAGCTTCAAAGGCTGGCCAGGCAGCGGCTCGCTAGCGCGGCTGATGCTGTAGCGGTCGAGTTGTTGACGAGCTAATTCGGCAGGTGACATTCCGCGCATTCGATTGGTTTCGCCCGGCAAAGCCGAAACCGCGGCACCGAGCGGCGCGTAGCCGGCAGCTGGTTTCACAGCCGGATCGACAATCGTTGAATCGGCAATGATTTCGATCGGCCGGCTTGCATTGAGACTGGAGCCATTTGGATTGAGCGCGCTCGGCGAATTGTTCTTGCCGAACGACGCGGCCAGCGGAACTTCGGTTTGCGCTGCTGTCGGCAGTTCCGCGGTCGCTGCTCGTTGCGGCGACAATGTGGTTGAGTTCACAGCTGGCTCGCGGTTGGGGGCAACCGGACGGAGAAAAGAACCGCTGGTATTACCCGCAGCAGAATCAAAGTCGGGAATCGAGGGAGCCGCACTTGGCGATGAAGAAGTGACGGGCAATGTCGGTGCCGAAAATGGAGCGCCTTCTGTTTGCCTCGCCGGAGTACTGCGCAGGTCGTTGACCGGCAGCGGTGGAAAGCCCCGCCGCGGAGAGAGTTGGTCGGAGACCACCGGCGGAGCAGAGTTTGGCGGTCCCGCTTCTTGTCCATTCGCGATCGTGCAGAGCGCTGCGATGGCAATCAAAAGAATTAGACGGGGCAATTGTTGAATCGAGCGTTCCATGCTCAGCCTCCTTGTGGATTGCACTACAGGCTTCCTTGCCGGCATTGCTGTACCCATGATTTGGTGCGAAAGGGAAAATTTCGTCAATCCGAATCTTGGGAGAGCGGGGTAGGAAGAGGCTTGATTGCTAGCAATTGGCCGTAGAGCGGAGCGGATTCCAGCGCAGTAAGAGGCCTTTCACGGTAGCACGGAGGCACAGGGGAGAAGAGTGGTAGGTTTTTTGTTTTTTCGTTTAGCCC
>JBJTQD010000821.1:0-6288 GCA_046075445.1 Planctomycetota bacterium | reverse complement strand
TTGATCTTAATCGATGGAACGGCGTTGTTGGGAATGATCGGGGTAAGTATCGATTCAGTGAATAAGTGAAGCAGCTTTAGTATGGAACAAAAGGCAGGAAGAATTCTCTAACAGAGGCACGGAGGAAGAAATTGGGAGATTCGAAAACCAGCAAATCCAAGAATCAACAATCCTACCACTCCTTCCCCTGTGCTTCCGCGCCTCCGTGAGAAGTCATCTTCCCGTCGTTCAAAATGCTCACCAGTAGAGTGATGAGCGTTTACAGCTTGCCCCATTCGGAGATGCCGATCCAAATTCCCAGTACGGCCAGCAGGACGGCGAAAGCTCGCTGGAGCAGCGACTGCGGGAGTCGTTTGGCGACTTCGCTGCCAAAGAGTGAGCCAAGTGCGCCGACGATTCCAAAGAGAAGCACCGTCTTCCAATTCACAGCCGCCCCCTCAGCGGACAGCGTTGAATAAAACCGGGCAAACCCGAAGGCGCTGTTCAAGAAAATAATCACAATGCTCGTCCCGACGGCGAGATGCATCCCCAGCCCGCCGAACAGGACCAAGGCGGGGACAATCAAAAATCCGCCACCAACGCCAACCAAACCGGTCAACACGCCAATGCCGAACCCTTGGAAAAAGAGGCCTGCGATTCGGCGAAAGGTAAAGCGGGGCAGCGTGCTGGGCGTTTGCTCGAGCAAGTTCAACGTCGAGAGCTTCTGCAATTCCGGTATCGGGGTTTT
The DNA here is from genome assembly GCA_046075445.1 of Planctomycetota bacterium. Taxonomy (GTDB): domain Bacteria; phylum Planctomycetota; class Planctomycetia; order Pirellulales; family Pirellulaceae; genus BJ22. The sequence continues at coordinate 5,561 of JBJTQD010000821.1, read as the reverse complement.
GCCTTTGAGAAACATCAGCGTTGCCGCGATCAGCAAGACAATCGCCAGAATCAGCAGCTTGACCCCACCGCTTAATCGAGTGCCGAGTTCAACACCGAATGTTGCACCAAGTAGCCCGCCGATGCCGAACAGGATCACGTAGGGCCATGCCACACGACGAGCCCAAGCGTAGGGAATCGAAGCGGCGAGCGCGATCAAGCCGACAATCAGCATCGACTCGCCAATCGCCATATCAGGGTCACGACGCAACAAATAAACCAGGATCGGCAGAGTTAACAGCGACCCTCCCGATCCCAAGACGCCGACGGTTAACCCGACGAGCAAAGCGCACACGATAAATAGCAGAGTGCTCAAGTTTGCCTTTCAATCCTTGAAAAACGAGCGGGAGTGCTTGTCGACCGCCGAGATAGGGTGACAAGAAACGTGGCCGCTCTTCGAGTTGATAACGCGATCCAAGGTCTTTGCTTAGCGTTGACACGTTTGCCCAGCCGAACTCGCTTGGTTCCACGGCATTTTGGCCAGCATGTTACCCATCATACAGGTATCGGTCACGCCTGCGAAAATGAGTCCTGCTCCGATAGCGCCGGAAAGGGCGAAGATCCATGGATGCACCAGATAGCCAAGCACCACCCCAGCAAGCACGAGCAATCCCGCGGCGACTCGGACTTGCCGCTCCAGCGACATCGCCTTCTGGCCGCGAATCGCCGGAAGACCAACGTCGATACAGGCTTGGGTGCCATCAACGACATTCACGATATCGCGATAACCGGCCGCCACAATTTTCTGACAAGCCGTCTCACTCCGCTTACCGCTGCGGCAGATCAGATAGAGCGGCTTGCCCGAGTTCCCATTGCGATTGGAAAGCAGGTCGTGCGGGTTCAGCCGGTCCAAGGGGACGTTTTGAGCAAACGTCAGGTGAGCCTCTCCAAATTCCTTCGGCGTCCGAACGTCAATCAGTTCGAGGGCCGGATCTTCTGCGTATCGTTTCTTGAATTCATCAGCCTTGATGATCGTGTAAGACATGTTTCAAGCTCCTGTAATTTAATTCTGAATTTTCTAACTGGTCTTTCAGTTCTCGCCCTTCCTGATCTGTTTAGTCAAGTTAAGCCGGCTCCGCGAAACTCGCTTCAATGCAGGCCATGAACTTCTCGAGATGTGGCTCGCAAACTTCGTAATAGACTTCGCGTCCTTGCCGCTCGCTTTTAAGAAAGCCGCAGCGCTGCATCAAACGCAAGTGCTCGGAAGTTTGCGGCTGGCTCAGCCCACACGCTTCTGCCAGCTCGCCCACCGTGATCGGCTTGCCGCCCAGCAGGTAGCGAACGATCTGCAGCCGCTGGGGGTGGGCCAGCGTCCGCAGGCATTCAGCCGCCGCTTGTAAAGCCTGCGGGCTCATCTCGACCGGTTTCTTCAATTTCGCCATGAAAATGCTCCTCGCGTTTCCTTAAATATATCGACATATTCCGATATGTCAATTAACGAATTCTTGGAAAACCGGCTGAGACGGGGTCAGGCACCCGTTTCGGCGAGGGAGCGGTGCTGGGGGTTTAGACGTGTTTGCGCCGAAAATGGAGCCAGACCCCTTGGCCGGGTAGAAACGCCCGTTGGCTTGCATCCCCCTCCCGCGGCGTCAAAATGGCGGTCAATCAAAGTCTTCATTGTCTCCCCGAGTAAATCCCATGGCTCATTTCACAACCGTCACTCTGCCAAACGCCACTACCCGTACCGCTACTCGAGCGACGGTGACGCTGCTTTGCCTCTTGGCCTGCGGCTTCGCTCCTGCCGCGCTCGACGCCCAAGTCGACCGCTATGAACTTGGCTTGAGACTGCGCCGAGTCGAACTCGCGTGGCAAGCCGCCGACGAGGCCCATCGCGCTGCGGCTGCCAAACCGATGGACGAAGCGGTGAAAAGTTTCTTCGGCCTGCAACTGCGAACCGCCGCCGCGCGGCTCGACAAAGCTTTCCTCGTGATCAACGGATCTGACAAGCCCTCCGAAATGGTGCGCTATTCCATCTCCCGTCGAATCGCCGCCCTGCCGCTGCTCTCCGACACCAACGAACCCACATTGAAGATCGAACTGCAGCAGTTTTACGACGGAGAGTTCACTCGGCCAGCCAACGCTAACGTACTGATGAAACTTCTCCGCGCGGATGGCTCAGAGGTCGCCCAAAACTCGCTGCCACTGCCCGAGTCCGATGCCGAGTTGACCTGGACGCCAGCGGAATGGAAAAACCCGGGCGACTATCGCCTCGTGGCTGAGATTCGGGACGGCGCCGAGAGCTTTCCGCTGCTCGCCGTCGGACTCTCGCGAGTCAGCGACCTCGAGTCCCAACTCACCGCGCTCGAACAGTTCACTGATAACCCTCCGGCCGACCTCCCGGCGACAGCCCGAGCCACACTGAAAAGTTGGCTGGTCATCGCGCGAGCACTCGCTAAAGGGGAAGTCCAAGAGTGCGACTACCCGATGGCTCGCCTGCTCGAGGTCGCCTCGAAGATCCAGCGCGAACCGAGCAGGGGAGGGGAGTTACTGGCCGAGTCGGCTCGCGGCTCGGACAGCTGGTTGACGCTGACCGAAAACCGCAAGCAAGCGGTCGTGCGTGTGCGGGCTCCGAAGGATCCCCAGCCGGTCGGCCAGTCGCTGCCGGTGCTCTTTCTGTTCCATGGCGCCGGTGGAAGTGAGAACATGTTTTTCGAGACGTATGGCGCCGGCCGCGCGGTCGATCTCGGCGTCCAGCGCGGTTGGCTGGTCGTCGCCCCGCGGCAAGGACTCGGCAGCGGCCCGGGGCTGGACTGCGCGGCGATGCTCACTGCACTGGAAGCTCAATTTCCAATCGACCGCAGCAACGTGATGCTGATCGGCCACAGTATGGGTGCAGGCCAAGTGATCCGCCAAGCAAGTCAGCAGCCGGAACTGTTTAAAGCAGCCGCAGCCCTAGGCGGAGGAAGTGGCGTCCGTAACGCCGACCGGCTCGGCACGATCGCTTGGTTCTCCGGAGCCGGCGCACTGGACTTCGGTAAGAGCGGCGCTGCAGCGCTGGCACGCAGCCTCAAGTCAGCCTCGATCCCGGTAACGTACAAAGAATACGCGGATGTCGAGCACATGATCATCGTTCAAGCCGCACTGGATGACGTGTTTGCGTTCTTGGATCAGGCGAGGGGGAAGCAAGAGAAGTAAGGAGGAAGTCGGAATTGGGAACGCGGAGTGAAAAAACGGAAGAGTGGCTCTCACGAGGGCACAGAAGGAAGAGATGGCAAGATCGCTCTCTGTCTTCCGGTTCTCTTTCCTCGTTTAGCCCACCGCCACGAACGAATTTCCATTCCGATTGACATTCACCACTAGCCGTCGACAATTTAGTAAAAGCCGTTCGCTCTGATCATTCATCCATCCCCTTTTGGCCCCGCGAAATCCATGAGCCAGCTTGCCTTGCACGACCCGGAAATCAGTGAACTCGTCAACCTCGAAGCCCAACGCCAACACGAAGGGCTCGAGATGATCGCCAGCGAAAACTACACCAGCCCTGCGGTGATGGAAGCGGTCGGCAGTGTGCTGACGAACAAATACGCCGAAGGCTATCCGGGAAAACGTTATTACGGCGGCTGCGAAGTTGTTGATCGGGTCGAAGAGATCGCTATCGCCCGAGCCAAACAACTCTTCGGCGCCGAGTTCGCCAACGTCCAGCCCCACAGCGGCAGCCAAGCCAACCAGGCAGTCTATCTGACACTCGTTAAGCCGGGCGACGTGATCCTCGCGCTCGACTTGGCTCATGGCGGACACCTGACTCACGGCATGAAGCTGAATATGTCCGGCCAGCTCTATCACTTCCATCACTACGGGGTCACGCCGGATACGAACCGGATCGACTTTGACCAAGTCGTACGGCTGGCTCGTGAACACAAACCGAAAATGATCATCGCCGGCGCGAGCGCCTACCCGCGCGAGATCCCGCACGGCCGCTTTAAAGAGATCGCCGATGAAGTCGGAGCCAAACTGTTTGTTGATATGGCCCACTATGCGGGGCTGGTCGCCGCCGGTCTGCATAACAATCCGGTCGAGGTCGCCGATGTCGTCACCACGACGACTCACAAGACGCTCCGCGGACCTCGAGCCGGTTTGATTCTGGCTCGCGAAGAGTACGCCAAGGATATTAACCGCAGCGTCTTCCCCGGCTGCCAAGGCGGTCCGTTGATGCATGCGGTTGCCGGTAAAGCGGTCTGCTTCGGCGAAGCCCTCCGGCCGGAGTTCCGCACCTACGCGGCCAATGTGATTCGCAACGCACAGGCGCTAGCCGAGACGCTGGTCGCCGGCGGGTTGCGGCTGGCGACGGGCGGCACGGATAACCATCTGATGCTGGTCGATGTGACGCCATTTGGCATCGGCGGCAAGATTGCCGAGGAGACACTGGGAAGCTGTGGAATCACGATCAACAAAAACATGATTCCATTCGACACGCGCAAGCCGATGGACCCGAGCGGTATTCGGATCGGCACACCCGCGCTCACCACGCGCGGGATGGGGGTCGAGCAAATGCAACAAGTCGGACATTGGATCCTGCAGTCCTTGAAAGCGGCGGGCGATCAACGAGCCCTCGCGCGAATCCGCGAGGAAGTCCTCAGCCTCTGCCAACAATATCCCGTCCCCGCCATGGCCGTAACGGTCTAGGGACAAGTCCCGAACGAGACGCATTGATAAGAGAACTGGCCCCCACCGACGCGGGCAAAAAAATCTTCCGAGCGCTATCGGGCGGTGATTAGCCAACGGTGGTGGGCCGGCGCGGGCCGGGATCCACGGTGGTCTGAAAATCAATCGCAAACAATGCAGCGAGTGTAATGCCTCGCGACTCCTCGCCTGCAATCCTCCACCTCTTCGTGCCTCTGTGCCACCGAGAAAGCCACTCTTCTGTCTTTCACCTCACCCCTGCTTATACATCGCCCAAGCGATCAGGCTGTTGAGCAGGTTCACGTTCAAGCAAAGAAACGCCATCGCCAAGAGCCACTGGCGATTTATCCTAGCCCCGGTAACGAGCAGTAGAAAAAGTATCCCCGCAGTGATTGCGCTGGCGAGTCCATCCTGGAATTCCCCGCCGCCTCCCAACGCGCGAATCGCTACGGGTGTCACCAGCCCCGGCAACTCGAACAACTTCGCCAGCCACAACCGGCGGTATTCATCCCAGCCATGCACTTGGTTTACAAAAATCCAAATGTACGGGGCAAGCGTCGCAGGAACGATCGCCAGCGTTGCCCAGCGAGTCCGCCAGCAGCCAAATAAGAAGGTCAACTCCATCACCGTGAAAACGGCGAGCGAATACCGACTGAGCCACGGCGAGACGACCAGCCAGATCGCTGCCAAACCGACTAGCCAACTGAGAAAATTGAGATCGAATTTCGGTCGCTCATAACCCTTCAGCGGCGACCAAGTCGTGGGACAAGCGGCCGTTTCGCTCTCGCAGTTCGGTGGATTGGCTTTGTTCATCTTGGACTGCACTGCGAGCTTAGAGGAAGAAACTGAGAGAGTAAGAGTTTATCCCAAAGCACGCGTTTGCTGTGAATGGCTGAGCGGAAAAGG
>JBJTQD010000820.1:0-1071 GCA_046075445.1 Planctomycetota bacterium | reverse complement strand
TCGCCGCGAGCCAGTGCAGGCTTAAGCAAGTTTGCGGCGTCACCGCTCCCCTCCGCCGCTCCGGCTCCGACTACCGTGTGCAACTCGTCGATAAAGAGAATCACCTGCCCCTCGGCATCCGCGACTTCGCGAAGCACCGATTTGAGTCGCTCTTCAAATTCGCCGCGGAATTTCGTTCCGGCGACGAGCGCACCGAGGTCGAGCGTAATGACCCGCTTATTCTGCAGGCTTTGCGGGACGTCGTTCATCACGATCCGCAAAGCCAACCCCTCGGCGATCGCCGTTTTGCCGACACCGGGCTGGCCGATCAAAACGGGATTGTTCTTGGAGCGACGTGAAAGGACCTGGATCACGCGGCGGATTTCGTTGTCGCGTCCGATCACGGGGTCGAGCTTGCCCGCTTTGGCTCGATCGACCAGATCGATACCGTACTTCTTGAGGGCTTGCATTTTTCCTTCGGGGTCAGGGTCAGTGACCTTCGCGCTTCCGCGGATCGATTGAATCGCTTTCTGCAGGCTCGCTTCGTCGACCGCGTTCATTTGCAAGATGCGTTTGACGGGCGAGTCGACGTTGGTGAGCGCAAGGAGCAAGTGCTCAGTGGAAATGAACTCGTCTTGCATGCTGCTGGCGAACTTCGCGCCGGCTTGCAGGACGTCCTGCAATTGCCGGTTGATATTCGGCGTGCTACCGCCGCTGGCTTTGGGCAATCGCCCGAGTTCACCGGCGAGAATTTGTTGCAATTGTCCCATCGGGGCGCGCATGTGCTCAAGGATGGGAGCAACCAGTCCATCGCGCTCTTCGAGTAGCGTTGAAAGGAGGTGAAGCGGAGAGATTTCCGGATTGCCCGCCGATTGAGCTTTGCTCTGGGCATTAATCACGGCCTCTCGGGCTTTGGTTGTCAGTTTTTCAAAATTGAAGTTCATATTGATTCCCAATCCTTGAAAAAAAGCCTGTCACTGGGAGCGCCCGGGGGAGGAAACGCTCGCAGCAGACAGGCTGAGTGCAAACCTGGACCTGACCCCGTTTTCGGGACTAGTCTTTCTTTACCTCGAATTCGGCGTCGATGGCGTC
>JBJTQD010000819.1:0-2253 GCA_046075445.1 Planctomycetota bacterium | reverse complement strand
CTGCGACGCTGAGCGATTTCCACTCGGCCATTACTGCCGGAGTTGGAACTCTCCGCGGACCGCTGCATGGCGGAGCCAACGAGATGGCGATGGAACTGATCGAGCAGTTTAAAACTCCAGACCAAGCCGAAGCGGGCCTGCTGCAGATGCTCGAACAGAAGAAACTGATCATGGGTTTCGGGCATCGCGTTTACAGCATCTCCGACCCCCGCAGCAACGTGATCAAGGAATGGTCGAGGCAACTGGCTGAGCAAACCGGAGACAAAGTGCTTTACCCGGTTTCTGAACGAATCGAAGCGGTGATGTGGCGAGAAAAGAAACTCTTCCCCAATCTCGATTTCTACAGCGCCTCGGCTTACAACTTTATGGGCGTACCGACGCCAATGTTCACGCCGATTTTCGTGCTCGCCCGAACCGCTGGCTGGGCAGCTCACATTTTCGAACAGCGCGCGAACAATAAACTGATTCGCCCGAGCGCTGACTACATCGGCCCCGAACCGAAAGCCTTTGTACCGTTGGCTCAGCGCTGACCACAGCAAGCTGTTTTGAAGTTTGCCAAATCACGCAACGCAGAATTAGGGTGCGCGTCGCATAACGGGGGTACGGACTTTGGGCTCACTGGCCTGATCTTAAGCAGCCCGGCGTTCGCTCGTTTCAGCCGATTGATTCGCGGCGGAAAACTGCAGTGCAATCCGCTGTTGCTCGCGCCCCTCGCACTTGAGGACTAACTCGTCTCCTGACTGAAAAGCCCATTCGGCTTGCCAATCGCCTTGCTCCCAGCGCACACCGATAAAGTGACCGCCATGCAGTAAGAACGACTGCTGAGCGCCCGCAGGATCCTCCGATACCTGGTGCCGATTGAGGAGTGTCTCTGCTTGTCTTTGGACGATCAGAAGCTTGTTGGCGAAGGAGTCCACAGCGCACTCGAATAAAGTTGGTCCGAGAAGACGCCAGAGCGACCTAAACGACTCTGTCATTTCTTCAGCCGGAACCGTTGCAGAAGAAACCGGATTAGCTTCTGAAACTATCGGCCGGAAAATCTTCGTCCAACGACTGCAGTCGTTGCATCAGGAAAAGACATATCCATCCAGCCTAAATTGTCACGAACTGCTAGCTGTTACTATTTCAAAGCTTCGCGTTCGCAGATGGCGTCACCTACCTCAGCCAAGACTTCAGGGCTGGGAATCCAGTCAAGCGCTGCGGCCGACTCTTGGATCTGCCAAGGTCGCTTTGCCCCGCACAGAACGGCGGTGATTCCCGGTTGGGCGAGAGTCCAGCCGAGGACCAGCGTGAGCAGCGGAACCCCCGCGCGCTGGGCCACCGAATCAAGCCGGTCGAGAAGTTTTTGGTTGTACTCCCACTGTCGCCCGGCGAACATCGGATAGGTCAATCGCTTGTCAGCCGGATCAAACCGGTGGCCACGCCGCAATTTTCCCGCTAAAAGCCCTTTCATCAGGGGCCAATAAGCGACGATCGAAACGTTGTTCTCGATGCACCAGGGGACAATCTCTTTTTCAATTTCCCGCTGGAGCATGTTGTATTTCACTTGAACTGCCGCAACCTGGCAAACCGCATGAAACGCTTGGAGTTGCTCAAGGTTGACATTCGAGACCCCAATGCAGCGAGCTTTTCCCGCGGCCTGAAAACGAGCCATCGCCTCGGCAGATTCCACAATCGGGGTGACCAAGTCCGGGCTGTGCAAGTAAAGCAAGTCAACTGAAGTCAGCTTCATCCGCCGGAGGCTTTCATCCAGTTCAAATTCCAGTCGACGCGGCGAAGCATCGTTGCAACGGTCCAGCCGCGCGTCCCAGTGCACGCCGCCCTTGGTCGCAATGATCATTCGATCGCGATGCCGCTCCGCGACTTGCCCCAGCAATCGCTCGCTGATTCCATCTACACCGTAGCAGTACGCAGTGTCAAAGAAATTCACGCCCGCATCGACCGCGGCCTGAATCGTAGCCAAACCATCCGCTTCCGAAACTTCCAAACTGGTCATGCCAGCGATCGGCCAAAGCCCCAAGCCGATTGGGTTGATTCGCAGATCCGTCTTTCCTAATTGCCTCAACATCCGACCGTTACCCGCAAAAGAGTTTCGAATGAGCAGTCAATAAAGGCCCCAATGAATAATTTTTTTCGCTCGAAATTCGCGAAATATTAGTTTTTATGAATCGTCAACATACGAAGAATGGAAGCAATTGAAATACTGACTGGAGAAAATACTCCAGCTTTTTAAAGCCAATGCTTTTGAATTCG
>JBJTQD010000818.1:0-855 GCA_046075445.1 Planctomycetota bacterium | reverse complement strand
CAAACGACCGTCTGAATCAACACGACGATTCAATCTCAATCAACCACCACTGACTGCGATCATGTTCGCACTCCAGAGACCCGGTTATCGTCCGCCTCTCTCTACTTATCTCAATTGCTTGTTTGCATCTCTCTATTGCTTCTCTGCATCAGCGTAGAGTCAGTGGTTTCTCTTCCCTCTTCAGTCCGTCTTTCAGTTCAAACTCGCCAAGCCAAAACCACTCAAGTTTTGCTTTCTACTCTTCTCTTTTCTTCTTCTCTCTTCTTCGATTTCTTGCCATTAGTGCCCATTAGTGGTTCCTCTTCCCCGGATTTCGGTCCACCACGAAATGTCGCAGTCAGGTTCCCGCGCGGCTACAATGTGGAGAGGCTGCTCGGCCCGGCCTGAAGCAGTTAAGCACTTGCCAAGGAAGATGAAATGCAGTCGGACGTACAACAGACTTCGGTTTTTAGAACTTTGCCTACCGCGCTAAGGATCGTTTGTTTACTGCTTGGGGCGATGGCTTGCGCTGGCCATATCTATGGACAGGACACGTTTTCCGCAGCGGATCTCGAGTTTTTTGAGGCCAAAATCCGGCCAATTCTGGTCGCGCGCTGCTATGAATGCCATGGCGACGAAGAAGACTCAGGCGGGCTGCACCTGACCTCGCGAGCCGAAATTCTCGACGGCGGCGACACCGGACCGGCAATCGACTTGAAAAACGTCGATGAAAGCTTGCTAGTCCAAGCGATTCGCTACAAGGGGGACAACGATATGCCTCCGGACTCGAAATTGCCCGCTGAAGAAATCGAGTTGCTGACCGAGTGGGTCAAACGTGGAGCCCCTTGGCCAGCCGAAACGGCTGGTGCGAAACAG
>JBJTQD010000817.1:0-2430 GCA_046075445.1 Planctomycetota bacterium | reverse complement strand
CGAGGCTGCTCGTCGAACCGACTGCTCGAACCGTTTGCGCCAAATCACTTTGGCGTCGCAAAACTATCACTCTGATTTCAAAATGCTGCCGATGTTGCTCGGTGCTCAGGGTGCATACAGCTACGGCGCGTTGACCACGCCGTCGGACAATCAGTACTGGTTGAAGAGTCAGGACACCTACCTGTCCCAAATCTTCCCCTACTTCGACCTCCGTCAGGTTTATGACAAGGTTGACCCGTTGTACTATGATTATCAGCAAAACTCGGTCGGCTACTTCTGGGGAACCGGAGCGCTTGTTCCAACCTCTTACACTGACTTCAGCGGCATCCGTGGTTACTGGGACATGGCTTACACTGACATTCCTGGCCTGACTTGCCCGACCGACAACATTCTGGACATCGTCGGTAACCCGATGATCCTCATCCAGCCGACCGACGTTTCGGGCGACCCGGGTGCGACCACCAATGACTTCTGCGTCTACGGCTGGTGGGTGTTCTCGGGTCCAGGCGGCAAGAGCGCTGAAATGGGTCGTACCAACTACGCTCCAGCTGGCGGTGCTTGCTCCGGCGGTCTCAACCGAACCTTCCTAAACAGCGGTCTGCCGAGCGAACTCGGCCGCTTCGTTGGTGCTACTGGCAGCCGCGAAAAGCGTACTTTGGACAGCCTGTCCACCTTGGACGGTACCAGCAACACGATTATGCACGGCGAAACCCTCGGTTCGGTTAACCCCGACCCATCGCTCGCCAGCGACATTCGCGTTCGCCAGTTCGTTCCGCAGTCAGCCGGTGGTCACCTCCTCCGCGGTCGTGGTTCGGTACCTTGGCAGAAGACTCCTGCTCTGGCCAACACTCCAACCAAGTCTTACCCAAGCGGCAACGACCCGACCGCGACGATCCTCGGCAGCTTGAAGTTCGCTTCAGTCGTCGGTTTCTCGTCGGCTCACCAACAAGGTGTTAACTTCACCTTCGCTGACGGCTCGGTTCGCATGATTCCCCGTGCTACCAACTGGCAGTCGCTCTATGCTTACTTCGGTCAGCAAGACGGCACCGTTGCTTCCGGCGTTCAGCAGTAAGCTGTTGAGCTGACAACTCACCTGATTCGGACCGGCTGCTGAGCCCTTTGTGACACAGCAGCCACCGGCTCTCAGGAAAACTTAACTTCCCGACGCGGCTCCCCTTCAAACGGGAGCCGCGTTTTTTTGTGGACATCGACATAGACACCAAGCCGAGCTAAAAGGCGAAAATCAGGCCAAAGGAGCCTGAAAAAAGGCACTCAAAAATGGGGAAATAAAAATTTCAAGAAAAATTCGGCAAAAAACCGGAACCTTGGAGAAACAAATACTTGATTAGCCCCACGGCGGGGTTAACATTGGCTTAACCTCCTCGAGGAGTGCATCAACCCATATGCGTCATTTTTACACGCGGTGCACTTCCACTTGTGAAGGGATGGCTGGGAGGAGTCTTGGCGGGAAATCGCCGAAAACTGCTCAGGTCAGCCGACAATCTTTTTACTTTTTCTTTTAGGAGACTGTTCTATGTCCGTTTCTCGTAAGGGTTTCACCCTGATCGAACTGCTGGTGGTCATCGCCATCATCGGCATCTTGACCGGCATGTTGTTGCCGGCCGTTCAGCAAGTTCGCGAGGCTGCTCGTCGAACCGACTGCTCGAACCGTTTGCGCCAAATCACTTTGGCGTCGCAAAACTATCACTCTGATTTCAAAATGCTGCCGATGTTGCTCGGTGCTCAGGGTGCATACAACTACGGCGCGTTGACCACGCCGTCGGACAATCAGTACTGGTTGAAGAATCAGGACACCTACCTGTCCCAAGTCTTCCCTTACTTCGACCTCCGTCAGGTTTATGACAAAGTCGACCCGATTTTCTATGATTACCAGCAAAACACCACTGGTTACTTCTGGGCATCCGGCGCCACAATTCCAACCACGTACGGCGACTTCACCCAAGTTCGTGGCTACTGGGACATCGCTTACACCGACATTCCTGGCCTGACCTGCCCAACGGACAACATCCTGGACATCGTCGGTAACCCGATGATTTTGATCCAGCCGACTGACGTCACGGGCGATCCAGGTGCAACGAACAACGACTTCGCCATCTATGGCTGGTTCGTGTTCTCTGGCCCAGGTGGCAAGAGCGCTGAAATGGGTCGTACCAACTACGCTCCAGCTGGCGGTGCTTGCTCCGGTGGTCTCAACCGAACCTTCCAAAACAGCGGTCTGCCGAGCGAACTCGGCCGCTTCGTTGGTGCTACTGGCAGCCGCGAAAAGCGTACCTTGGACAGCCTGTCCACCATGGACGGTTCCAGCAACACGATTATGCACGGCGAAACCCTCGGTTCGGTTAACCCCGACCCATCGCTCGCCAGCGACATTCGCGTTCGCCAGTTCGTTCCGCAGTCAGCCGGTGGTCA
>JBJTQD010000816.1:0-931 GCA_046075445.1 Planctomycetota bacterium | reverse complement strand
AGAAGCTCGACCAACTGGAATCCAACCGCTGTCGCTGTCTTGCGGGGTTCGCCGGCAGGTGGCGGTTTTGTCAGGCTTTCGAATGCACGGCGGGCAAGCTCCAATGGACTCGTCGGGCCACGCAAGGCGCTGTCCAGTGCTGGCCGCGAGTAGGCTGCAAGTTTTACTTGCGACTCAACCCCCGGAAGGGCTTGGACAAAGCGACGCACGAAATAAGACAAAATGCCTCTCGTATCGATGGGCGTTTCTCGGTGCCAAGTCGCCTTGTCCTCAGATTCCCCAAATTGTAGCTCCTCAATCAAGGCACCTGGTTCGCGGCCAGACAAGAAGAATTCAATCAGTTCGCTCTCCGTCGGTTTGCGGCCGCGGAAGATGAGCGGCAATGCTGCTTTATCATCAAAGCGAACCGGGTATTCGTAGCTGTTTCCCGCCCAGCGAACTTCAGCGTGCACGTTGGGAGTCACCGGACTGGTGCTACCCGAATCCTCCAGTGAGTTTGCGCTTGCACTCCGGGACGGTTCCCATCGCGGGCAAGTTTGCAAAGTGGCAGTGATTGAGACGCCCGAGTTGCCGGAGGGAGTAAGTAGAGTGGTCTCAACAGGAGCCGCGCTATCGGTGTCTGCGCTAACCATCACCTCCACTGCCAGACTCGAATCGGGAATGGGCAAGTCCTGTGAACCAAATGAAGGTATTTCTGTTGAATCAATGGTCGCGACTTCGGGAGCAAGCTCGGCATGCAGTGTGGAATCTGGCTCAATTGCCTCGCTACTGAAGGTAATTTCGGTATTTGTCGATTCCGGCGAATAACCGCAAGTTACGGGAACCAAAACCATCTGAGCCGGCGGGGGCTGCTCGCCGAGCAGCGGATAAATCTGCCGGAAATCCCCTCCCAGTCCGATTCCCGAGACATCCATCAAAATCAGCAGGTCAG
>JBJTQD010000815.1:0-3229 GCA_046075445.1 Planctomycetota bacterium | reverse complement strand
CTGGGTAACAGCGGGCAAATCGAACTGCGGCTGTTTCGGGTTGATCCACAACAGCTGCAACTGGCGGAGCCGTTTGCGAATCTTCCGCGAGCGGTCGTCATGGCGGGCGATGATTCTCCTTTGAATTGATTTGAGTCGCTGTGCGTGGGCCCAACGGTGTAGACGATGATGCAGCCATCCGAGACAAAATCGACAACTGATACATCGCCGAGACCCGGCAATCCACTCCGCTGGCTATTGCCAATCGCGATCGCGCTGCCGACGCTGATCACGTGGATCTATTTCGATTTACTGCATGGGGCCAATCCCCGCTTGCAGCAAATCGCTTACGGACTGGGGAAGACACTTCAATTTGCTTTGCCGCTTTGGGCTGCGTGGCGGGTTTGGCCGGCTGGACGGGTTACGACTGCTGAACCGGGGGCTGGCGCGAGGCCCCGGCTGAGCGGTTGGGGTAGCGGCTGGGAACGTCTGACACCGCGCAAATCGGGCCTACTGTTGGGCGCTGCGTTTGGACTTGGCGTTTGTGTCTTGCTGGTTTTCGCCTTTCAGTTTTTGATCGCCGGAACCAGCCTTGAGCAAACGCTTCGCGAGACGGCTCGCGAAAAAATCTCAAGCTTGGGGATTCAAAGCGGATTACTCTTCGTCGCTGTTGGCGTTTTTTATGCCGCAATTCACTCGTTGCTCGAAGAGTATTACTGGCGCTGGTTTGTCTTCGGCAGCGGCGAGAAAATTTGGGGCACGACGCGAGCGATCGTGATTTCAAGTCTCGGCTTCATGGCGCACCATGTTTTACTGCTGGGCCATTTCCTCGGTTACGGCGACTGGAGGACCTACCTGCTCTCACTGGCGATTGCCATCGGCGGAGCGTTCTGGGCGTGGCTCTACAAAAGAACAGAAAACCTCACGGCCAGTTGGCTCAGTCACGCGATCGTCGACGCCGGAATTTTTGGGTTTGGGTATTGGTTGCTGTTTAATTAGAGCTGGGTGTGGGACTCGTGGGACAAAGATGCGACATTCGGGAATCGAAACTTAAAATCTTCCTGATCTTGGCCAGCTCTGTGTCTCTGTGTTTTCATCTCTTCGTTTGGCGACTCTCAGTTTCGCGCTGCGACTGCGCGAGTTGTCTTCCAATTCCTGCTCGCCGGCGATGATTGGCTTTTTGGTCAGAACTTCGAGCATGGGGTGCTCGCGAAAGCGATGTTTGACAATCCGGTCTTCGAGCGAGTGAAAGCTGATCACAGCCAGCTTCCCGCCCGGACGAAGCAGTTTTGGAAAATGCTCCAGCGCAACTTCCAGCCACTTCAATTCTTCATTCACGGCGATTCGAAGTGCTTGAAACGTACGCGTCGCCGGGTCGATCGGATTTTTCCGCGAACGCGGGACGCAACTGCGAATCAGGTCTGCCAACTCTTGGGACGTCTTGATTGGGCGGGTTCTCCGCTGTTCGCAAATCCGCCGCGCGATCACGCGGCTCTTTCGCTCCTCACCGAATTCATAAATCAAATTGGCTAAATCCTGCTCGCGAATCCGAGCAAGCAACTCCCAAGCGGGCTGGCCTCGGGTCGGATCGAATCGCAGGTCGAGTTCCCCTTCAGCCCGAAAACTAAACCCGCGGTTGTCATCAGCCAACTGGTCGCTGGACAACCCCAAATCGAGCAGGATCCCGTCGACCGCGGGAATCCCGAGTTCGCTGAGCACTTCCGGCAGTTCGCCGTAGTTGGCATGAATTGCCGTGACGTTGGCGGGCAAATCGCGGCCAGTTTCTTCGACCGCGCGCGGGTCGCGATCCAGCGAGATAACTCGTCCCGATGGCCCGACGGCGGCCGCGAACAGCCGAGTATGGCCCCCTCCCCCCAGCGTTCCGTCGACGGCGATCTGACCGGGTTGCAACTGCAACTCGTGCAGAATCTCAGCAGCCAGAACGGGGATATGAACAGTCATCAGCGAATCCGGAATCGAAAACAAGTGTGAACAACAGACCGCACCTTCAGCCAGTTTCCCATCTTAGAAGCGGCGGCTAAACTTGCCGAGAGCCCGCCGCAAAGCGACTGAGTTGAATTCAATCAAAAATTTCCGGCCCAGCCCCGCCCAAAATGACCCGAAAGCTTCGAGCTAACAAGTTGACCAATCAACTGCAAAGCATCTTGCTGGTGCTATGCATGGGCCTGTTCATGGTCGCGATTGGCTGGTTGCTGCTCGGACGCGTGGGAATCTTTCTGGCCCTGGCGATCTCGGTTTACAACCTGGTTTTTGGACCAACCATCTCACCCCGGGCGATTTTACGGGCTTACCATGCCCAGCCGCTGACCCCTTACGAAGCGCCGCAGTTGCTCGAATTATTCTCAGCACTGGTGGAACGCGCCGACCTCTCCCATCCGGTCCAACTCTGGTACGTTCCTTCCCAAGTCCCCAACGCTTTTGCCGTTGGCTCAGGACACAATGCGTCGGTCGCCGTCACCGATGGGCTGCTCCGCCTGATGAACGAACGAGAATTGGCTGGCGTGCTGGCCCATGAAATTGCTCACGGAAAACACAAAGACACGACCGTGATGGGGATCGCGGATACGATGGGCCGCATTGCTTCGGGGATCGCTCGACTCGGCTTGCTTGTCTTATTCCTAGGATTGCCGACCTTGCTCTCGGGCGCCAGTTTCGCAAGCACTTTTCTCGCCGGCTGTCTGATGTTGGTCACTCCATTCGTGGTCTTTCTGTTGCAGATGGCTCTGTCTCGCTCGCGCGAGTTCAATGCCGACCTCGGCGCGGTGTCGCTCACACAAGACCCGATGGGGCTAGCCGCCGCGTTGAAGAAACTTGAGCAACTTCAACAGGGTGGGTGGTTAGGTCGCGTTTTTAAAAACAAGGGTTTCAACATCGAGCCCTCCTGGATTCGCTCTCACCCCGCGACCAAAGAGCGAGTTCGCGAACTGGAGGAAGTAGCCGCCTCGATCGTGGAGGAATCCTCGGACGGATCTAAAACTCAACTCGCGCGAAAAGCTGAGCCGGTGCCGATCGACTTTCACGAACCGGTCGAGACTCCTCCGCGATATCATCCCCGCAGGGGCGTCTGGTATTGAGACGGCAAGCCCGTTTTGACTTCGTCCCGCTCTCTCCCTCCGCGAAATCGCGACCATTTAGCCCTGCGAGTTGTCACCGAGGTCAAAGCTCGGCTAAACTTGGCGTCAGCGATACGATCGGCCCGCAGTTCGAAGGACCGTCTGACTCACGGTCG